>JARYMD010000172.1 GCA_029907285.1 Verrucomicrobiota bacterium
GTAACCAATCCCACCCGGCAAAGGCTAACCACCAGCCGGAAGCGAGTTTTGCGTAGTTGTCAGCAATGGCAGCACGACGCCGCAGACAGCCAGTGTCAAAGCCGTGTGATTGAGCCTCGAAATAAAGGTGTTGCTGGAGCCTTCGTTGTTAGAGTTGCGGGGGCAGCATCGAAGTCCCCAGCCCGGAAATCTCACCGCCTGACCAGACCAACAGACCGAGAGCTTCATTCCGGTGAGATTTCCGGGCTGGAAAGCCGGCGAACGGGGCCGCCCGGAGCCGGGGAGTAGGGAAGAGGCAGACCTGGTTACGGAGCCGCCTTGAGGAAACACGATGGGCACACTGAGGTCCGGAGTCGTGTGAACGGAAAAAGGGCGGATAGCAATTGCGGCGCGAAGCTGTAACTGGAAGAAGCGTGTGCGGGAAAACCGCTCGCACGGGTCTGTGGGGGAGCCGGTGGGAAACCACCGGCTCTACCCGAATCCAACTCACCTCCGAACATCGTGCTGTTGTGAGCGCCTTACTTGCTGCCAAAGAAACAGGTGCAGAGAAACCGAGCAAACTCGCGGCGTGGAAATCTTCGCAAATATGAATGATTTTTCAATATAACAATCCAGCCCGGCGCAGCCGGAACCAAAGTTGCCTGACGGGCCACGCACCCGGCTCTTGCACCCCCGGACCTTCAGCCACGCCGGGCTGGGGAATATAAGGGTTGGATCCGAGGCTGCTCCTCAGGCCAACCGGGTTCGCGATTGAAGATGGGGGCGACAGGACGCACCTGTCCCGCCTGTTCTACTTGCAGCGCTGAGAAAATGAGAAGCGCGTCCACACGGTTTGCGGGGACACCCAACATCCCCGCAGCCTCATTTTTCTGCACCAATTTTTCTGCCAGCGATTTTTCTGCCAATGATTTTTCTGCCAAGTATCTGTCCGCTCATTGGTCTTTCTGCTGCCCCGGATTGGTGCTGAAGCACGGATTCCCAGAAATCCGCGGCGAAGGCATGGCCGCGCCATGCCAGCTTGGTCGGACCAGTAAACGAAGCCGACGAACGCCGTGACGGCGTTCGTCGGCTCGTGTCAGCAACCAGGCTCAGGTCAGGAACAAGTCAGCTCACTACATATTCGATTTGCTGTTGTTTTTCCTGCTGGTGGTTGATCTGCGGTTTGAGGACTGGTTCTCCTCGTCAGTTTTCGGACCAAACCGCACTTTGATGGCAAGGACCTTGCCGTCAGGCAAATTTTCGGCCAGACCACCCACCTCGTCGCCAGGGACAGCGTCGGCGAGTGTGGCCGGTTTGCCGTTCTTTGTGATGACCGTCGTATCGTCGGTCATAAAGACGCGGTCTTTACTCGCTCCAGAAAGCGTGAACGTTTTGGCTGATACGTTCACGGACCGGAGCTTGCCGCGGATTGGATACCGGCTGCCGCGTGTTGCGCGCACGGACGGCGCAGTTTCCTTGCTGTTTTTTTGGATTGTGGCTGCGCCTTGCTGCTTGACTGCGCCGGGGCTTGACATGTCAGAGCCGCATGCGGGTGCCAGCAGAGCTGCAACGGCCAGCAACCATGCACCGCACAGGATGTTGATCTTGCGTTTCATTTTTACCTCCTTGCTTTGTTATTGTCGGAACTTTGAGCCGGTTCGCAGGTACACGATCCCAGCGTCCCGGTTTGGCGGGGAAACTCGCGACCACTGTGATTCACGGTTTGGTCGCGCGATCCTACCCTCCTTCTCAGGGTTCCGGTCGAAAAGATATGCATCTTTGTTTTCAAATCAAGTGGACGAAATACCGGGCTTGTTGTTTTGGCGCATGCGGCTCGCGGCGGGGCGCGGTCCCTGCGTTTCATGAAACCGTGCATGAGGCACGGCACGCAGTCCCCGGCTTTGCGCTTTGCACAGAACGTGCGCACTGAAGGAACCACTTTCATGCAGACTGTGGTTCGTGGCCGGCCGCGCATGGTCCGACTCTGCTTTCCCGGGCCGAATCCACGCTTGTCATTCTCCAGTTTGCGAATAGTCTGCAGCATCATGACACGCGACGAAGCATGGAAGCTTTTGACCGAGTTCACCCAGTCCGACTCGCTCCGAAAACACGCGCTCGCAGTTGAAGCGGCCATGCGGCATTACGCTGCGCACTTTAACGAGAACGTCGAACGATGGGGCGTGGTCGGATTGCTGCACGACTTCGATTATGAGCGTTGGCCAAATCCGCCCGAACACACGCGCGCAGGAGCGGCGATCCTCCGCGAGCGCGGACTGGACGAAGAGCTCGTCACAGCAATCATGTCACACGCTGATTGGAATCAGGACCAGTACCCGCTTGACACTCTGTTGCGGCGCACACTTTACGCCGTGGACGAGCTGTGCGGCTTTGTCATGGCGGTTGCCTATGTCCGCCCGGAACACCTTACAGGCATGACACCTTCAAGCGTCCGCAAAAAGATGAAACAGAAAGCTTTTGCTGCTGCAGTGAGCCGCGAGGCCATCGAAAAAGGCGCCACGTTGGTTGGTTTGCCACTTGACGATCACATCCAACACGTGATCACCGCGCTGCAAGGTGTGAACAGCGATCTTGGTTTTGCTTGATTGGGCTTGGAGCCCGCGAACACAATGCATG
Organism: Verrucomicrobiota bacterium; assembly: GCA_029907285.1. Classification (GTDB taxonomy): domain Bacteria; phylum Verrucomicrobiota; class Verrucomicrobiia; order Limisphaerales; family J093; genus JAAYVR01. The sequence continues at coordinate 2,614 of JARYMD010000172.1, forward strand.
ACGCAAGTCCCATGACGTCGAGCGCAGTGCTCAGGCTTTCGTGGCCGCAGACACACGGCTATTGGGAGATTCCGGTGCTGTTTGAAGACGAGCATTTGCTCGCAGTGGAAAAGCCAGCCGGGCTTTTGACCTCGCCGGATCGTTATGACCCTGACAGGCCGAACCTGATGCGTCTGCTTCACACCGGCATAAGCGCGGGCAAGACATGGGCCAGGACACGGGGTATTGCGTATCTTGCAAATGCACATCGGCTGGACTTTGACACAAGCGGCATTCTGCTTCTGGCAAAGAGCAAGGGCGTGCTCGTCAAGCTGGTCAACCTCTTCGCCACCGATAAACCCAAGAAGCAGTATGTCGGCCTTGCCCAGGGCACGCCCAAACACGAACATTTCGAGGTCGATGCTCCTCTCGCCCCCGATCCTTACAAACCGGGGCTGATGCGGATTGACATGAAGAACGGGAAAAAATCCCTGACGCGGTTCAAAGTGATCGAGAATTTCGCGGGCTACACGCTGCTTGAATGCGAACCGGTCACAGGCCGCACCCACCAGATTCGAGTTCATCTCCAGCGCGCGGGCATGCCGCTGGTTGCGGATGAGTCCTATGGGGGGCTCCCTCTGTTTCTGTCGCGACTGAAACCGAACTACAGATTCAAGCGCGGCGCGGAAGAGCGCCCATTGATCAAGCGCGTCGCTCTGCACGCTTTCAGGCTCGAAATGCCGCACCCGGTCACCGGAGAACCCCTCGTGATAGATTCGCCGTGGCCCAAGGACCTGCGCGTCGCAGTCAAGTATCTGCGCAAGTTTGCGGGGGCACCGCAGTTTGGCGGAGCTTGAGCCTTCTTGGGCGAGCTCAAATCACTGCGGCAGTTTTGGTCTGCTGTGGCGAAACCAAGACCGACGTGGTTGTGCTGGCTTTGCGATAACTGGCCGAGTGCGGTGGTGTCGGGCCGCGGGACCGGCATCGCTGGTACTCGAAAATGACGGTAACAGTTGCATCGCGGTCTGTTATGGTGCGAACCCAGTAAGCGTTGAAAGCGGCTGGGAACTCGTGTGTGAGGGTTTCTTTTGGTTGAACAGCGAACGTTTTGTAGGGAACCCACAAACCGGTTCCGTCAAGTTCAACCTCGAGTGTGATGTTGACGATTGTCCCCGAGCTTTGCGAGAGCTTCACGAGTTTTCTGTCGTAACCGGTCATAAGGTACGGATCACCTGGATGGCCGGCTTTGGCGGCTGTGTTTTTCCATGGGCCGCTGGTACCGCGCGGTTTGCCCAGCTTCCAAACATCGTCGATTGCGCCAACCCATATTGCTGTTTTTCCGTCGTCGGACCTGATGATATGGGGGTTGTCGGTGGCGGTATTGTCTGCGATCCCGGTCATGACGAACAAACCGCGATACGAGCAGTGATCGTGGATGAGCCGTTCGTGCGTGGCAACGGGTCTGACTTTGGCGAACGCGCCGGCGTTTTCGGCCGGCAATTCGTAGAATGTGCCGTGCGCATTGAACAGGTCACGTTCCGTGGCAACTTCACGGTCAACCCGGCACGGACCAAGTGGCCCGTCGTGGTCGAAAACCGCATGCCCTTTGGGGAGGCGCCATCGTTTGCCGTCGTCCGATGTATATACAACCGAGGCTTCATCCACGGTGAGTGCGGCTGTGGGGATTTGAGTGTGTTGTTTTGTGAATTCGTGCACCGCGCTGTCATCGACCCTGCGCAGCTTCAGATCGGCATCGAGTTCGTAATACCCGACGTCTGTCGGGCCGTTCCGGCCGGGCCGCATTGCTGCGAGAGAGAGCGTGCGCTTGTTTTCTCCGCGCGACCGGACAAGTCCACCGACCATTCGGTCGCCGTCCGGGCCGGCAAGTCCGTCGAAGATTCTGTCAGGCTGGGATGCGCGCGGATCGCGATTGGCAAATTGGAACCATGCGGTGGCCCCGGTCAGAGGACCCGGACTGCTCAAGCGCAGCCAGAAAGCGGTTTCTGTGAGCTCGAGCCATGTGTATGCGTTTGGCGCAAGTCTGATTTCGCGGGCCACCGACCATGTGCCGTTCCCTTTGATGTCCTGCTCGATCAGGAAAGTCACTGCCGTTGTCCCCTTGTGGGCAAGATGCAATCCTTTGCGGTCGAAGCCGGTGGCGAGGAATGGTTCCGAAGGCGTTTCAGGTCGGCGCAGCGCGTCCTAGCTGTATTCTCCGTTGTTTGCACAGACAAGAAGGCCTTGCGACGAGTAAAGGCCCTTGCCGTGCGAGCCCGGCAGGTTTGCAAAACGCGCGTCTTTCTTGGGGAGGTTTTGCCAGCGCGAATTTTTGTCGAAATGCTCGTCTGCGCACAACTCCGTCACTTCGAGCGTGTGAACGTTCACTTCGTAGATGCCTTCTTCCATTGTGGCGCAATAAATCCTGTTTGCGGGATCGGCCAGATGTCTTGCGTTCCCCGTGGGACGTCCAAACATCCGTTCGTACAGAATGACCCGTACTTTGCGTTGTGCGTCAATCGCGTATGGCCCGATGAACAGTTGCTCCGATTCGCGATGCACCATCCGGTTTGCAGGGGTGCCGCCAATGCTCTCAGGGCGAACAATCTGCTGCAAATCCGGAGTTGTCTCGTACAGCTTGTCCGTGGACCCCGTGGGCTGATGCGGCGCGTAGATGACAACCCACAGCCGCCCCGCCCAAGGAACCACAGCGCCAGTCCCGCATTCGTTCTCTTCATTGAACATCGCCAGATGCGGATAAATCCCGGAACAACAAACGGGCTCCCCGCCTTGCAGAAACAGCGCATGGGTAACGGCGCTGAGGACAACCACGCGTAAGCACCTCGGAGTTATCATGGAATGGCCACGATGGTGTTGGTTTCCGGCCCGATTGCAAAACCGAACTCGGCCGCTTCGCCGCCCAGCCAGGAAACCTCACCGCCTGACCTGACCCGGCCCGGGAATCTCACCGGCCAATGCCCCAGACACATACATGCGTTCAATCCGGCGAGGTTTCCGGGCTGGCGTTTCGTTGTGGACATCCTCGCAAGCGAAATCATCTTGCTGGAAACCGGCGCGTTCGGCAGTATGTTGACAGTTGCAGCGCCTGTTCTTTGCAGGCGCCAATGACGCGCCCGTAGCTCAGTTGGATAGAGCATCTGCCTTCTAAGCAGAGGGTCGCGCGTTCGAATCGCGCCGGGCGTGCCAGTTTGCGGATTGATTTTTCCTGCTGTTTTCAAATCAAGACCAACATTATGGCAGATTTCCATGCCGCCAGATTCAGCGCACTCAGAACTGCGAACATATCGCGCAGTTCGCCCCAGCCGAACCTGATTCTTGAAGCCGCCTCGGCAAGGACGAGTCATGCGCCCCCATCCGGTAAAACAAGCGGTCCATGGCCTTTGGTCCACCGTGTGCGGTCTGTGGCTCATGGCCTGATGCCAGTGGTCACCGGCACATGCTCCTCGACTTGCCGTGGAGATGTTTTCTTTGAAAGCCGGTTATGGCCGCGCAAACCCGTGTCAACCGCGCCAAAGGAGTGAGCGATGCTTGCCATTGAAGATGTTGCCGCGCTGGCTGCTGGTTTTCCCGGCGCGCTCAAGAGCAAAGTGGCCCGCCTCGAGTTGGGCGGTCGCGTGTTCGACTTTGCGCTGCGCCCGGCGATAATGGGCGTGATAAACCTTTCGCCCGATTCATGGTATCGTGAAAGTGTGTGCTTGAGCGCGGACCACGCCGCAAGACGCGCTCGAGTGATGGTTGCGCAGGGCGCTGACATCGTCGATGTCGGCGCGGAATCTTCGCTGGCGCACGCAGCCCGGGCAGACAAAACCCTGCAAACGGGCCGGTTGGTTCCCGTGGTGCGCAGTTTGGCCGAAGCCGGCATCCTCGTGTCGGTCGAAACTTATGAACCCGCGGTTGCGCAAGCATGTCTGGAGGCCGGGGCGCGCGTGCTGAACGTCACCGGGACCGAACATGCCGAGCACCTGTTCAGGCTGGCTGCCGCACATGACGCCGCAATCATCATGTGTTACGTGCAGGGACGAAATGTGCGCGATGTTGGCGATTTTGATTTCAGCATGGACCCCATCCAGCTCATGTACGAGTTCTTCGCCAGACAGACCGAGCAAGCTTTGAAAACCGGGGTGAACAAGATCGTGATCGATCCCGGCCTCGGATTCTACTACCGGAATCTGCAGGACAGCGCGTTTCGCGTCAGGCATCAGATGCGTGTCTTTCTCAACACCTTTCGGCTCCGGACTCTTGGCTGGCCGGTGTGCCACGCACTGCCGCACGCGTTTGAATACTTCGGCGAAGAAGTGCGATGTGCGGAGCCGTTCTTTGCAGTTTTGGCTGCGCTGGGGAAGACAGACATTTTCCGCACGCACGAAGTTCCGCGAACGAAAGCCGTCCTTGACACTCTGGCGGTGTATTCTTCGGACATGCAATCTGGTCAGGCGCCGTAGCTGGCAGCCGGCGGCGGCAACTGCCTCTTGATCTCGCTTGCCCGGTAGCCAAATCCAGCGCCTTTGATTGTGGATAGGTCAACCTCGCCGTTGCGGCGACGGTAAACACCGGGGTGAACGGCTGCCTCGGGTTTCGATGCCTCAGGGTAAAACTGCATGCAATTCGTTTCGACACCCATGATTGTGCCAACATGCGAAGCCAGCAATAGATGTGGAATCTGAGCCAACATCGGGTTCGTCAAGTCTTGGACCATCAGGGACATCCCATGCGCCTTTGCCCAGCACGCGGTGAGTATGGCGCCGGTTTGCGTCTTGCAGGTTTTCAGCGCCACGCCCGACCACCCCAATTGACGGCCAAGCCGCACAAGGCGCCAATCATGCGCGCTTTCGTCGAGGAACAACGGTTTTCGTGCCGATACGCTGCGAACGTCTGTTCGGTTTTGTTCAAGGTCGTACGGGAAAGGCTGCTCGACATAGAGTGTCATTCCGTAAATCCGGGGATGTTCGTCCCTGAGCCGATCGAGCAGGTCGTTCACGTAGGCCGGTTCGGTGACAGTGCAGTTGAAGTCGGCACTCAACCAATCAACGCCGTTATCCAGAGCGATCGACCCCACCCGCACCAGCCGATCATAATCCCAGACATTGTCGTTGCCCCGCAGCTTGACCTTGAGACACCTCAGACCGTCGCTTCGAATCCAGTCCGTCAGAAAAACCGGGTAACCATCGTTGGGTTCGTCCCCGCGCAATTCCTGCGGCTCCAAAAGGTCGAGCCCTCCGACAAGGTGCCATGCACGAAGCCGTTGCTGTGGGCGCCGGACAAGGAAATCGCACGGGTACAGTCCTTTGAATGACACCTCACTGTCTTCCGCCGGGGAGAGGAAAGCAGACAGGTCACGGTTCAAAAACGGCGGGCGGTACGTCTCGTAAATGGGCATGTCCGCCAAACGCCCGTAAGCGTCGTGCAGAGCTTGATCGAACACGGAACAGCACACCAGCGCTGCCAGCCACGGCATTGGCTCTGGACACTTGTTGGCGCTCCGATTGAAGTCAGCCAGCAGAGTCCGCAGCGGCCCTTCCTGGAATGCATGACCCAATTCCAGCGCATGGCCTGACTCTTGAAACTCGGACCACGCCTTGGCCAGCAGGATGCAAAACTGCTGCAGTGCATTGCAGCGTTCATGGTAAGTGCACTTGCCGGGCCATACCCATTGAACGCTCAACGGCGTCTCGCCCCAGCCATCGCCCCGCTGCCCCGCCGCATTCTCAATCTCAACGCGCGCCCGCGCGCATACGACCTCAGTGAGTGTCTCAAGTCCAAACTTCAGCGGCACTCGAGTGCGAACCGGAATGAAAAAAAGCGTGGTACCGACAACTTTTGCGTCTTTTGTTGTGCTCACGCCGAGGCATGGTGATCAAACCCCGGCGACTGACAAGCCCAATTGGCACAGCGCGGCGCTGCTGCAGCCGAACGATCACTGCGCAATACCGGGTTCGGTCGCAGCAGCAGTGGATTGCAGCGGTGCATCCGGTGCCACCCTCGATCTTCCCGTTCATGACACGATATCGTGCCAGGCTCGATGTTCAATGAGTGCTCAATTCAAAACCGCCTAAAGGCGGGACTCCAACGGCCGCGGGCGCAACAATGTGCCTGGCACCATATCAGACCCGGAAATCTCACCGGATTGAAGGCATGGGTGTATCTGACAATGTGCCTGACACCATATCAGACCCGGCAACGCAACCGACCGGTTTGTGCATGCGCGTTCAGTGCGATGCCGCTCCTACGGAGCTTGTCCAATTTGCCGTCCGTCCCCCTACAAATATGCTGGCCCTACCGGCCT
>JARYMD010000173.1 GCA_029907285.1 Verrucomicrobiota bacterium
TTAAAACCCCAAACCTGCCTCGCCACCGCGCCCGACGATGTTACAAACAGCACACCGCAAGAATTTAACTATAGCCAGCTTCCCCCAAGTGTGTTCAATAATTGGCGCCGCAGATGGAAGACAAGCCGACATTGTTAATCGTCGATGATGAAAAGCCGACCCGAGACGGCCTCCGCGCCGCGCTCGAGGACAGGTACGACGTTTATGTCGCCGAAGATGCAGCCACTGCCACTGCCCTGCTCGAACAGCAGAAGTTCGACGTCGTGCTGACCGATTTTCGCCTCCCGCGCGAGGACGGAATGAAAGTGATCACCCGCGCAAAATCACTGTCGCCGCCGCCGGTCTGCATCCTCATGACCGCTTACGGCTCCGAAGACCTCGCCGTTGAAGCAATGAAACGCGGCGCCGACGATTACATCGCCAAGGGACGCCTCCAAATTGACGAGCTTGAAATGCGCATAGCCCGCGCGCTGCGCCAGCAGAAGTTGGAGGCCGAGAACAAGGAACTCCATGAGCGCCTCGATGAAAAGTTCGGCCTCGAGAACATTGTCGGCCGGTCGCCCGCCATGCTCGAGGTGTTCGAGACAGTCAAGCAGGTGGCGCCAACGCCGGCCACAGTGTTGATCCAGGGCGAGAGCGGGACAGGCAAGGAGCTGATCGCGCGCGCAATCCACCAGTTGAGCCCGCGCGCGCGACAGCCGCTGGTTATTGTGCATTGTGCGGCTTTGGCCCCTACCGTTCTTGAGAGCGAACTGTTCGGGCACGAGAAAGGCGCGTTCACAGGCGCACACGAACGGCGCATAGGCCGGTTCGAACAGGCAAACGGCGGGACATTGTTCCTCGACGAAATTGGCGAGATCGACGCCACCACTCAGGTCAAATTGCTGCGCGTTCTTGGCGAACGCACCTTCGAGCGCGTCGGATCAAACAAGACCATCTCGGTTGACGTGCGCCTGATAGCAGCCACAAACAAGCCGCTGGCAAACCTCGTCAAAGCCGGCACCTTCCGCGAAGACCTCTACTTCCGCCTGCGAGTCGTCGAGCTTTGGTTGCCACCCCTCCGCGAAAGGCCCGGAGACGTCCCCATTCTTGCCTACCATTTCCTTCGCACAATTTCAGCCGAGTACGGCAAAAAGGTGAGCGATTTCACCATGGACGCGCTCCAAGCTCTGGTGCGATACCACTGGCCGGCCAACGTCCGCGAATTGCGCAACGCCATCGAAGGCGCAGTGGCGCTGTGTCGCGGCGACAAAATCACATTGCGCGATCTGCCATCAAACGTGCGCGGAGCGCTGCATCCGGAACCGGCCACACCCGCCTCAGCCACCAATGCACAGGCAACCGACAGCAGCCTGACATTGCGTGAAGCGGAAAAACAGCTCATCATACGCGCGCTTCAGGAAACACAGGGTAATCGCACGAAAGCCGCAGAGCGCATAGGCATAAGCCGGCGCACCTTGCACCGCAAACTGCGCGCTTACGGGCTCGAGCATCTATGATACGGATACAAGAGATTATCCACAAATTCGAAGTGGGAGAAGGCACATGGGCGGTTCGCGCCTTCGTCGGGTTGCTGCTCATTGTGACCCTCGGCGTGTGGTATGACATGACTGAATACCGGAACTTCCACGCTCCGGAAGCGATGGAAGCCGCCGCTTTGGCCCGCAACATCGCAAGAGGCGAAGGCTTCAGAACCCGATGCATTCGGCCACTCAGCATCTACCTCGTCGGCGAGCAGGGCCTGAAGGAAAAGAAAGACACACGCCTGTCGCGCATGCCGCATCCGGACATCGCAACGCCGCCTGTTTACCCGCTGTTCCTGGCCGGGCTGATGAAGGTCCTGCCGTTCAATTATCAAATCGGCCCCCGATTCTGGCAGTACCAGCCGGAATTGATCATCGCCATTTTCAACCAGCTGCTCTTCCTGCTGACAATCTGGATCACTTACAGAATCGGATCGCGATTGTTCGATCGCGAAGTCGGCGCCGTAGCCGCACTCTTGCTCGCAGGCGCAGAAATCATGTGGCGATTCTCTGTCTCCGGCCTGTCAACAAACCTCGTAATGCTCGAGTTCACCACACTCATGGGATTGCTGGTTATGCTCGAGCGCGCCGCAAGGGAAGGACAGAAAACCACCGGCTGGTATGTCCGGGTGGCGCTCCTGACCGGCATCCTGATCGGCATTGGAACTCTGACGCGATACTCGTTCGGTTGGTTGTTGCTCCCGGTGATCGGTTTTTCACTGTTGTGGATGCGCCCGCGCGGCGTGCTCGTCGCTGCTTTGATCCTAGTCGCCGCTGCTGTAGTAGTGACGCCTTGGCTGGCCAGAAACTACAAGCTCAGCGGAACGCTCTTTGGAATACCCGGCTACGCAATCAAAATGGATACCCAGGCCTTTCCTGAAACCCGGCTCGAGCGCTCCCTGAAGCCGGATTTGGCCGGCGCAGGTTTCCGAGATTACTTCCGCAAGTTCTGCGGCAACACATGCCAGATTCTTCAGGATGATTTGCCCCGCCTCGGCGGTGGCAATTGGGCCGCAGCCTTTTTCCTTGCGGGCGTCCTTCTCCCGTTCCGAAACAAATGGCTCGGCCGGCTGAGATTATTCGTCGTTGGTTCACTTGCTCTGATGGTCGTCGTCCAGGCGCTCGGCCGAACGCACCTGAGCACCGATTCACCCACGGTCAACACTGAAAACCTGCTGGTCATTCTCACGCCAGGCGTGTTCATTTTCGGCGCAGCGTTCTTCTTCGTCATACTGGAACAAATGAACCTCGTTTTGATCGAGCTCCGTTACCTGGTCGTAACGTTGTTTGTTCTCCTATGCTCCGCGCCGCTGATCTTCACGTTCTTGCCGCCCCGGTCCTATCCGATCGTCTATCCGCCTTATTTGCCGCCGTGGATACAGGAAACATCGTCAATGCTCAAAACCAACGAACTCATGATGAGCGACATGCCATGGGCAGTCGCATGGTACGGTGACAGGGAATGTGTCTGGACCCCTCTGGATACCAGCCGGTCGTTCTACGCAATCTACGACGAGCAAAAGCCCGTCGCCGGCCTCTATTTGACACCGCTGACCACCGATGCCCGGTTCCTCACCGAAATACTCCAGGGACCCGACAAAGAATGGAGCCGGTTCGCAGTGGAAGTCTTGTTCCGGACGAATGTGCCGCCGCGGTTCCCCCTCCAACACGCACGCAAACGCTACACGCCAGATCAGCTCTTTCTTAGCGACCGGCCCCGATGGCAACGATGACCGGCCTCGCCAGGCGCGCAGGCTGTAAAATGCGGCCGTGCCGCGCCCGGCGCTTGCACCGGCAAGCAAAGTCGCATTTGGCTACTGCACCTTGAGCATGAAGCTTTCGCTGTGGCTGTTGAACTCGGGCGCGTAAAGGCATTGGATTGATGCCACACCGGTCTGATACTCCCCACGATGCTGCACGCGGACCGGGTACTCGAACACGTACGTCCCCTTCGGCAAGTAATCGATGAAGAAGTGGCTGGCAGTGTCGCGGGTTGATTCGTAGTAACCAAGACCATCCTGATGCTTGTACGTTGAGAGCACGTTGACCGGCTCGACCCCGCTGCCCCGATGATCCTTCAGGTGAACGTATTCCATGTCGCGATCAACTCTGAGCTCGATCCTGACAACCAGTTCGTCGCCGACCGACACCGATCCCGTGACAGGCCGGAGCACGGGCCCGCTCGGCGTGTTCACCTTGGTGAACAATGCCTTTCGCAATTTGAGCGGCGTGCCTTCGTAGGGCGCGATTTTCCCGATGTCTTCAAAGTACTGCCAGTGAACACTTCCCCATGCGATGCCGTCGCTGGTCTTGCGGACGGTGATGTGGCTCATGTCCGGTGTCACTTCCGCGCCGGAAAAGCGGCGTTCGAAGAAGCCCGTGCCTGGTTCCAACGCGGCGGGTTCCATTGCGCCGCGCTCTGTTGTTGGCGATGAATCCGGAGTGAGCTTGATGTTGCCGACGGAGATTTCGACCAATTGATTATTTTCGAGCAAGTTTTGTCCGCGCAAGAGCAATGCGTAAATGGCGTCTGCAGTGGCCTTGGTGGTTTTCCAATCCTGAGTCTGTTTCTGTTTCAAGAGCCAAACCTTGCATTCCTCGACTGCTTCGGTGTCGTTTGCGATTTCGGCGAATGCTTCGATCATGAGCGCGTGCGTTTCGATTGGCGCGCGATGCCACCACCAGCTCAACTCGGTGTCGCGCCAGAACCTGCCGAGTTCGGCGTCTGTGACGGACCTTTCCTTGAGAGAGCTGACTATTGCGTTGGCGGTGTTGGTGTCACCGAGCCGTTTGAGTGCCAGAGCGATGTGCGCTTGTGACTGGCGCGACTCGAGTTTTGGCCAGTATTCCCTGGCCTGGCCGATGAAGAAATCGAACGCGGGTTTCAGGGCTGGAGCGATCGGACGTTCTTTCATGAAGAAACTTCGCCCGTAAAGGTAGAGAGCCACCATGGAAGCGAGGTGGTTCTGATCTTCCGTCTTTTGCCGCAAGATTTCCTTGTGTGACTGATCCAGCCATGAATCCAATCGTTGCAAAGCGCGCAGGGCTGGATCGACATTGACATCCAGGCCAAGGTGGCGCAGGCGGCCGAACCCTGTGCAGATGTAGAGGGTGATGTAGTCATTGGGCGGCCCGCCGGGGAACCACGGCCATGCACCGTCGGGCAACTGAGCGTTCTTGAGTTCGTCGAGAGCGCGTGCGAGCTCGGCATCCAAACGGTTTTCATCGAACAGCACGCCGATGTTGTGCCGGGCCTGTGTTTCATCCTGCGCATGGCAGAGCCATGGCGATTCCTCGAGCGCGACGGCCTTGAGTTCGCTGTTTTTCTCGAGGGGGCTCTGGAGCGCCGAGGTGCCTTTCCAAAGCTCGAAGACGCGCCTGATTTTGGGATCGGAGCCGGCTATGAACCTTGCGAGCGCGTTTGCGTAATAGCGGTTGAAAACCTGTTCACTGCACTGGTACGGGTATTCCATCAGGTAGGGCAGCGCAAGAACGGCGTACCATGCAGGATTTGAAACCATCTGAACGGTGAGACTTTGATGCCGCAGGGTTGGCGACTTGCCGGCCTCGGCGAGCTTTGTGAACTCGAATGTCCGGGTCTCGCGCCCACGGACCGGCAATGGCAATGACTCTGTGACCAGCACGCGCTTTGCAAGCACCGGCAGCATTGCCTCCTCGCCGTCAGACAGCGCGGCGGCGGCTGCAACAGCTTTGTATGACAGAGCGGTCAAACCTTCCGGCACGCGCAGCGGCCATGAAAACGAAGCCGATTCCCGCGGGCCGAGATCAAAAGCTTTCTCCGGCACGGCGTTGTTCAGTGCAGCATCGGCGGATTGGCCCGACCATGGATCGGCAAGGGTGAGCCGCACAACACCCTGTTGGCGGTGATCGCTTTGGTTCATCACTTTGACGGCGAACTCGAGCAGATCGCCTTCGCGGAGGAACCGTGGCGGGTTTGGCTGAACCATCAGCTCCTTGGCGGTCACTGCGGAATCTTCGAGGATTCCGGCGCGCAAGGTGCGATCGTGGGCGAATCCGAGAAACCGCCATTCGGTCAGAGCTTCGGGCATCGTGAAGCTGATCCGCACATGACCGTTTGTGTCTGACACAAGATGCGGAAAAAAGAACGCTGTTTCTGAAAGAACGCGGCGCGCAACCACGGTGTCGAGCGCCGGTTTTACTTGTGCTCCAAGGGCGCTTGATGGCCGCGCAAGATCGGGCGCGCCGCCTGCTGTGGCCTTGGCTGCAACAACGTCCAAACCGGCTCGAGCAATCGGCGCTTCCAACGCGTTCACCGCGGGGGCGGCGGATGGCACTGCAGCGCTTTCCACGGGGCCAACCTCAGCAGCAAAACGCGTTGCCCGGTCAGAGGCTCTGGTGAGCAGCCTGGATTGCCTGAAAGAGATTATTCCCTCAGGGAACCTGCGATAGGCAATGTTAACGGGCTGCCGCTCTGTTCTCCAGCTCTGGTGGAATGTTTGGAATTGGCGCGGCTCATTTCCGAAGAGCCGCTGAATGTATCGAATTTCCTGGTTGAACACGCCGAAACTGTTGGGCCAACCAAACGGCAGGAACTGGTCAAGTGACCGGTCGTACAGGGTGGCGACCATTTCGGCCGCGATTGACTCTGCAGATTGGCTGGTGGTGCCGCCAGGTTCTGCAGGCTCGATAACTGCAGTCCATGTCTCCTTGCCGCCAGGGTCGAGCTTGGACGTGAAATGCTCCCAGCGGACTTTGAACTCCTTGTTTGTCCATGGGACTTCAACGTGTTTCGACTCGAAGTAAGCGCGGTTTTCCCGGACGAAAGTCACGCGCAGATCAAAGCCGCCGCGCATGGTTTCCGTCACGGCCTGAGAAATCCGAGCTTGTGTCTCGTCCTTGTTCGTCCAATAAGCCTTGAGCAGCCTCCCGCGATGCTCGATCTCGACGTAAGCGCGTCCTTTGTCGTACCCAGTTCCAAAGAGAGCCCCAAATTCCTCGCCGGCCTGGACTTTCCATTTTGGAGCGCCGAGGTAGAACGGGATTGGCATGCGGAACGTCGTGTCTTCAGGTTGCACAACCAGCATGGGCACAGATGCTTCGACTCGCCTGCCGAACCTGTCTTTTGTCTCGATTGCAACCCGGTACGCACCGGCCTTCAGGCTGGCCGTGATCGTGGCATTCCCGGCGTTGTCGGTGGCAAAATGCTTTTCGAGCACGGCATCCCCCATTGGCCATGAACTGACATCGGCGGAGACATCGCCTGAAGTCTTTTCGGTTTCCCAATAATCGCCATCGCTTTGCAACGGTTTTCGTTCGACTTTTGGCGGCGGTCTTAGCATGTGAACGCGGAGCACGCCCTCGGCCGATTGTGGTTCGCCGTCGAGACTTGTTGTGCGCACCTTCAATTCCGCGGGACGGCCCTCGACCTGCCAATCGTCGAAGCTGATTCGCGCTTCGAGCGCTGTGTAGCCTGCGTAAACTGAGCGTTCGCATGATCTGGTTTCGCCTGCGCTGTCGGTAACATCCACGTTCACCTGAAAAATGAACCGGGGATCGTCCTTTTCCGGCACACGCCGGTCTGGAATCGCTTTGAACCGGATGTTGAAAGTGCCGTCTGGGCCGGTCGTGGTCGAACCGTGCGCAATCTCCTGGCTGGGCGACCGAATCCATGGACTGGAAAACGCCCGGTATCCTCTCCACCACCACGGCATTCGCACCAGTCGAACCACTCTGTAAGTGACCTTTGCGCCGTCCACAGCAGCGCCGGTGTACGACATGGCGCGCCCGCCAACGGACATCATTTCCTCGAGCCTTGGCGCTTCCTTTGGCGCATCGAGAGTGACCTGAAACTTCGGGCGTTTGTATTCTTCGACGCGGACCCATGTTGTTCCCGGCGGCCCTCCCACGACGTTGATGCACATTTGGCCTGTGAGACGGCCTGTCGGCGCAACAAAGCTCCCACTGAACGAGCCGTACGCATTTGATTTGTGCTGTTGTCTGGCGATTTCCTTCCCGTTCGCATCGGTAAAGACGACCGTAATCTCTCTGCCCTCGATGGTCTGATAACTGTCGCGGCCGCTGTCAACGTCGATGCAAATGCCTTTGTACTGTATGATTTGGCCAGGGCGGTAAATCGCGCGGTCCGTAAAGAAAACTGTGCGTTCGTAGGGCTGTGGTTTTGGAGTGTCCCATGCGGGCGTGTACTCCGAGCTCGAGGCCACTGTTTGACCGCGGGCGGTGATTCTAAGCAGGAGCGGACGGTCTTCACTGGTTTGCAGCGCAAACAAACCGTTGGCATCCGTCGCAGTGGCCTTGACCGGCACCCGGTTGCCATTTCGGTCGAGATACCATCCTTCGACCTTTGCATCCTCCACCGGCTCACCCGAGTTTGCTTCGAGGACAAACCCTTCAATCCGGCCGGGCCTCGGGCGAATTACAAAGGTGAGATCGCTCACCCACACGTCAGCGAGTGACAATTGATTGTCTTGCTGTGTGAAGCCGGGGTTGCAACTGGCCACAAGGAAGTAAAACCCGTGCTTGAGGTTCGCGGGAACGGGCACTTCCACAGTCGCAGTTTGATAATTGGTGGTTGGCGGCAGCGCGTGCGACCATGCGTAATCGGGTTTCATCGCCAGCACTGCGGCGCGTTCTTTCTCGTCGAGAGATTCCGGCCGATGATGGCGGCGTTCGAGGAACTCGTCCCAGTTCCACGAGACAAGCCTGAACCACACGTTTGTGATGTTCCGGTACCGCACCTGAATTGTCGGCCACGGCTGGCTCCAGAGCCGTTCGGTAACGATTGAAACCGATTTGGTTTCGATCTCAGCGACGAGATTTGAACACAGCTTGCCACCGGCGCTGTCAGGGTGAATCTGCGCACCGCGAAGAGCGAGTTTTCTGGCCTCGGCCAAATCGCCTTCGGCGCGGACAACCTCCGCCCACTTGAAGAGCGCCATCGACGCCAGTTCATGATCGCCCTCCTGCTCGGCGATGCGTTTGAGAGCGGCCTTGTAGCGGCTGTTTTTGGTTTCGCCGAACGCGACATTTGCGGCCCATGTCAGCCGCGCAAGGTCAACGTCCAGCCGCGCTGATGCTTCGGTGTCGTTTTGGTGAAAGCGGAGCAAATCCTGATAAATGCGGATGGCTTTGAGGGCTGGGGATTGGCGCGCTTCGGGGGACACCCCCGCACCTCCATCCCATGCGAGGAATGCGTCGATCGGATCGAAAACCGGGCTGTCCGATGAAACTTCAAAAGCGTCTTGAGGCAATGCCGCCGCTTGTTCGCCCGAGGTGTAGAACTGCAGGGCTTCATGCGCAATAAAATCATAGAGCGTCGGCCGATACGAATCCGGCACTGTTCCTTTCTGGAGCAA
>JARYMD010000174.1 GCA_029907285.1 Verrucomicrobiota bacterium
ACGTTCAACGGCGTCGCGGGTTGGCCATGCGAATGGCTTCGCCCGCCCGCGGCGGCCAGAGTCCCGCCTTTGGGCGGACCTGAATTGAGCACTCATTGAGCAGCAATGGCTTTGAACGTTGAACGTTGAGCGTTGTACGTTGAGCGTTCCCAGACAGACGACCGGCAGGTCAACCCAAAGGAACGCTCAAGGTCCAACGTTCAACGGCACAGCGTTCAACAGCGCAGCGCTCATCAACGGTCGCAGGCACGCGGTCTTTACCCGCCAGGAGACTTTGGTTCCGGCTACGGCTGCGAAATATGCGCGCCCCGGAAATCTCACCGGGATGAAGCTTTGGGAGGCTTGGTCTGGTCATGCGTTGGGATTACCCGGGCCGAGTGGAAGACAAAAGCAGCATCCAAAGCCACACTCAGTTTCAGAATATGGAACAGATCAGCCCGGCAAAAGGGCAGGTCAACACGTAGGCGCAGCTCGTCGGCAGGGGTTCGCATCAGCCATGCCCGTGCAGTGAATGCGCCGGCCGCGAGGTCGGGCGGGTCAATGTAGTTCTCTCCAAAATGCACCTGCCGTTCCTCTCCAACCAACCACCATGTGGCGTGCAAACGCTCAAACATCTGCCATAGCGTCAGAACAGCGTTGTTCCCTCGGTCGCGTATGCGCGCTGCCAGTTCAGGGGACAAGCCGTCCAGCAACCAAACCTTTTGGCGGTGCGGAGCAATGCGCAAGAACAGGCCGTTCCCGCGTCCAATAAACCTGTCGAGTTCTGCAACTCCGTTGAAAGTGCCCACGCCGTTCTCGGCGCCAACGCGTTTCCACCAACCTGCAAGCGCCTCAAAGTTTGTCTCGAATCGGCCTTGTGCGTCTGCGAACGTTTCATCGTCACCGGCCTTTCGCGCCAAATCTTGAATCGCAAGCAAAGCCCGCATGTAACGATTAGCATAAAGGTCGCCCTTGGCGCCGTCCAACTTCCAGCCTGTCGCGACAAACTCACGGTAAACAGCCCGAATCTCCGGCCAGCGTTCGAGCACCCGGCTGGTTTGGCCGCAACGTTGTCCGTAAAACCACGCCGCATACACGCCGGCGAACCGATGCGGCGCCTGATCAGCGCCAACGCGCGACAATGACTCAGTGGGCGGCGGCGACCATTCACGCCTTTGACCTTCGTTCAAAGCAAGCTGCCCCGCAGCGGTGTAAGGTGGACGCCGCTCAAACTCATCGGCCAGCAAAGCCAGAACACCTGCCTGTTGATTTGTCCCCAAATGCGGATACGCCCAGCTTAACGCCTCCAGAACCGCGCCAGTGTCATCAAAAAAGAATTGTCTCCCGGCAAGCCCCGGCTCGACCATCAGCGGCGCCCAACGCTGCGAGAGAAAGGCTCCGATGTTTCGACCGAGTTCGGCGCGCAGCATCGACGCACCCGGCGCCGCCGGGGCTGGTCCGCGAACCGTTTTCACCTCGCCGCCTCGCACCACGCGAACCGACGGCACCGGACCGCCCTTTTCAGGCGCCAAACACAGCACCCGGCTGCCTGTCTGCCAGTAAATGCGGTTGCCAGCCAGAGCAACACCGCCGCGGCCCGGGCCGTGCCATTCGTTGCGCGCCCATGGTGGATTCCGCAAGCCGCCGTATGTGTCGCGCTCACCATGAATCGTGACAAGATTGCTTTGCACAAGATCGAAAGCGCTGAGTGTTCCCTGGTGCACAATCAAGACCGTATTGCTTGCTACGAGAAAATGCTGGCTCTCATCTGCTGTGCCCCAGAACGTGTTCCACGGCGGCTGAAATCCATGCCGGTGGAAAAGCAGCTTCACACGGTTCGACTCCGGGTCAAGCGCCCCGAGCGCCACCATCGGCGCCACCCCAAGATTCCAGTTGCCGTAAGCGCTGCGGAACAAGACAAGCAACCGGCCGTCGATCGTCATCGCTGGCGGCGCGCCCACACCCTGACACCCCGCAGCCCAAAGAATCGGCGCAGGATCACTCTCGCGCCCGGATTGGAGGTCAAACACGAAAAACGTCTGCGCAAGCCGATTGGTTGCGACGTATCCTGCCACGGCAGCCTGCTCGCGTGCCAGCAGTTCAGGAGTGCCACGAGCAGCCTCGCTCTTATGCCACGCGTCCAGTGTCTGCCAATGGCTGTCATCGACGTGAGCCTGTGCCGCAAGAAACCGCCGGTCACGGTTTATGCGGTCGGCGAAATTGTGCGCCGGGTTCGTCCGCACGATGACATAGGCCCGGTCCCCGTGTCTGACCACGACTGGATAATAATCGCGGGCGCTCTGGCCTGAGAGGGGTTTCGATTCCCACACAATCTCACCGTTTGAGGCCCGCATTGCCACCACATGCAGCGCCTCGGTCGTCACAAACACCAGACCCTCGGCTACTGCCGCCGTTTGGCGAATCGGCGATCCGATCTTCCGCCGCCAATGTTCACGGCCGTCACCGGCGTTTACAGCCACCCTGTCGCCTTGTCGTGTGCCGATGAATGCAACGCCCCCATCGACGACCGGCGCTGCCGCGCACCCGCCAACGTCTGTGACGTACAACCAACGCACTTCGCCACTCGATGCGTCAAGGCCAAACAATCTTCCCGCCGTGTCGGCCGCAACAACAACATTGCCGCTCACCGCCGGCGACTGAAGAAATGGCGCGCCACCGTCGAACCGCCACAACGCATCGCCTGTCACATCATCAATCGCATAAACGCTGCCGGCGTGCGTGGCAACATATACACGGCCTCCGGCGACAATCGGTTCCATGGCGGTCCCCAACCGCTCATTTTCAAATTCAACTGCCCATGCACGATGATAAACGGACCCGACCTCAACCTCGACGTAACCGTCGTGACAAGCGTCTCCGCGCAACATCGGCCAGTCAGCAAAGGCGTGATTCGCCCACAGCAATCCATTGATGACCGCCAGAAGCAAAAACCACAGCGCTCGCACACCGACCCTCGCGTATATCATGATTCAATGGTAAGTTTCGCCTTCAATACAACAAGCACCAATCACGCTTCGGTGAACAAACCGCCCCTATCCAGGAAATCTCACCGGAATGCATTTTCGGTTGCGTTTGGCCTGTGAGCCGGTGAGATTCCCGAGGCGGGCAAGATTTGGCGCAAGGCGCCTGTGAAGCTTTTCTTAATCAGAATAGCCAGGACAGGCTATGAATCTGGCCGCCAGCGGAACGGCCGGCGAAATGTCCGTTTTGGGAGTGCTTTCATGTCCGGGCTGAAACAACAGTCTAATCGAAGATTGACCAGGTTGGTTTCTGTATTGCTTTTGGCTTTCATAATGGTTCAGTCGGCTGACGGCGCGGAAGCAATGCCGCCGCGCATCAAGGCCATGGCCAAAACAAAACGAATCGCAGCGCACCAGCTAAAGGTCGAAGGGTTGATGCCCACGGAAATAATCGGTACTCGGAAGCTCCCGTATTTCTCGGGGCTGGTGGTGACAGTTCTGTGGGATGATTTCCGGCGCGCCAACACTGTTGAACCTGGGGCTGGAAAACCGCCGATCGGCTCCGAATGGCCGTTGATCGGGACCGGCGGAACATTGCCAGGTCAGTGGGGCATGATCAAAGACGGCTACTTGACTGCGAGCCAGTTCGGCCCTGGCAGGACGGTTTATGCGTGTCAGCGGCTTAAGACGGAACCGGTCCGGCTCGATGCCGTGTTCAGGTGGAAAATGATTGCGCGAGAAGGCGCCGACGGCACGTTCGTGCTTGCGGTCGGTCCGGATGAAGGGCCGAGCTGGATACGGGACCTTGTGCACGTGCGTTTTCGTCGGAACGCCGTCATATACGATAGGATCGTCGGTGGTGTAATGCGATCCGAGGTGGCTTTGAAGCGCTTTGAGGAACACCAGCTTGCTTACGGTGTTGACCATCATGGAACGGTGATTCTCGACTGGGATGCGCCGCGCATAACGGTTTACTTGAATGATGAACTAATGTTCTCGTGCAGCGACGCGCAAATGCGAGGGCTTCGTGGCACTCGAGCTTTCTGGGAAATGTACTACGGCTCGGAACCGGTGAAAAGCAAGGTCATGATCGGCGGTGCGGCTGCACATTGCAAAACACCGTATTGGTCCAATTCGAAAGTCAGCAGACGCGAAAGGCAAATCGATGCATCGCCCGAACCCGGAAATCTCACCGGCCACCCCCTCGGATTCGTCGATGCCTTCACTCCGGTGAGATTTCCGGGCCAAAAAAACCCGCGCACAGACAAGGGAATCTCAATTCCCGGACCGCACACCGTGCTGCCCGCAGGAGCCGATTTCGTCCCCAAAGTGGGCTGCGGATCGGAACCTCGCCAATTGATCGTGATGGTGCGCCGCGCTGTGGTTCAACGGTCGCCGGCGCGTTTGAGCGGGTCCCAATATCTGGAGTTCACAAGGCCCTTTGCGTCGCCGAAAGCGGGGTCGCGGATTGGGTTGATTTGGCCTTCTTTGCGGGCCTCGGCGTGGGCGTCGGCAAATACCGCAACGCCTGTTTTCAGGTGGCGTATGACGTCCATGCCTTCGAAACTCTTGTACTGGCTGTTTGCCGGGTCCATGCATGCCCATGGCCACCAGCAACTGCTGCTCCACATTCCGTCTGCTTTGGGCATTGAATCACCGATCATGAAACAGTCGGTTGGCGTGACTATCGAGGTGCGTTTGAACCACGGTTTGGTGGTGAACCGGACGCCGCCGACAGTCAGATCGCCGGAGTCATACGGCCAGAGTGAAAGAAACCAACTGTTGATGCCGTACCCGACGTAGTGGCAGTCGAATTTCCACTGCCATTTGATGTTGTTGTCAATGCGCGGTCCTTTGAGCGCCGGGCAGTGAAACAGATTCGACTGGTTAAGTGCGTAACCGATTATGGTTGTGCCCCACCAGTTCGTGCGCGACGGGACTTCATCGGTGGTGTTGAGATTCTGGTTCCGGTGAGCGGGGAATGTGTCGTTGTTGTCATCGGTGTACAACTGCATGAAAAGCGCAACCTGCTTGAGGTTGTTCATGCAGGACATTCTGATGCCTTTTGCCTTGGCGCGTGCGAGAGCTGGCAGAAGCATGCCGGCAAGGATCGCAATAATTGCAATTACGACGAGCAACTCGATGAGGGTGAACGCAGCTTTCGAGCGCCGTGAACTCGGGCCGGGAATCAACGCGGTCGGTTTCATGTGACCAATTGTTGACTTACTTATGCCAAAACACTGGTTGATCCGCCAGCAAAAACGCAGAGACAGGATGAGGAAGGAGCGAAGCGTCAGCTCTCCAATGCCGTTCGAGTGAACCGCGCAGGCACAACGCGCGTCCAACAGGCCGCACCGAACCTTTCGAGAAAACGTTCTTGAACCCGGACCGCGGTGTTTTCGTCGGGGAAGAAAGCAAAAGTGGAGGAGCCACTGCCGGACATCATGGCTGCGACGGCGCCTGTTTCGCGTAGGAACTCCTTGTAAAGTTGCAGGATGGGGAACTTGGCAAGGACGGGTGATTCGAGGGCGTTGTAGAGCTCTGACATTGCGGCGTGAAGGTCGCCTTGCTGAAGTGCACTGACCATGCGCTCGGCGCGGCCCGGTGATCCATTGAGCGCGGTGGGGAACCGCTGCAGGGCTTGATAGGCCCATCGCGTTGATACCCCAAAACCCGGGTACGCCAGAAACAGCCAAAGTCGCTCGAGCACCTCAAACTGTTCCAGACGTTTGATCTGTTCGCCCCGGCCGGTCGCAAGAGCCGGCGCGGGATTCACGAAGAACGGCACATCAGACCCCAGCGAGGCAGCCAGCTCGTGAAGAGCGGCCGCATCCAATGGTTCTCCGAAAAGGCGGTTGAGCCCGACAATCGTTTGGGCAGCGTCGCTGCTGCCGCCGCCGAGGCCGGCGGCGACCGGTATGTTTTTCCGGAGACAGATGCGGACGCCGGACCGGATGCGTGTCCGCCGGAGGAACGCTTCAGTTGCGCGCACAACCAGATTTGAAGAGTCTGTTGGCAGGGTGTTGTCGCTGCAGAAAAACCTGATACCCCTTGGTGCAGCGTCAAGTTCGAGTTCGTCGAAGACCGGCACCGGCCACATGATGGTTTCCAACTGGTGAAACCCGTCGGGCCGACGCCCCAGTATGTTAAGCAGCAGATTGATTTTGCACGGCGCGCGGCGTTGAATCGACATAAATGGAAAAGGCGCCAACAACACTGTTGGCGCCCGGGAAAGCGAATTTGGTGGTTAGTAATCGAATATGCGGAATCTGCTGCCCGGCACGAACGGGAAAACGTCGCCCCCCGCATAACCTGTTGCCGCATCCGGGCCGAGAGTTGGATCCGCAATGAGCCGCGGCCTGTCGCTGTCTGGGAAAGCGGGATTAACGGTCATGTCTGGATAAATGGGGTTGTTCGGTTTCAGCACAGGATCGTAGCTCGGGATTGGGAACGTGACGACCTCATACAATCCGACTGCAGTTCGGACGACGCTGCGGTTGAACCCGCGTATAACGCCCGTTGTGTAGGCGACCTCGGGGCCGTCCCACAGCGCTGTTTGCTCGACCGATCTGCGGATTTCACCCATCCGGGCGAACTCGGTGACATTGTTCAGACCACGCCCGAGTTTCTTTTCGGGGCCGGAGCACCCGCTCGCCAGCAACACAACCACACATCCAACCGCAATCGAGAGTCTTGTTCGCATAATCAGTAGTCGTTGCTCCGAGATTATCCGTGTCGCCGAAGTTGTAAAGCGCGATTTCGCACTGCGCGCAGAGTTGGTTTGAGACGAAACATGGCCATGCTGATCCTGACGTGCTTTTGCCAGCCCGGAAATCTCACTGGCCAATCGCAAAGGCACACCCTGAACATCATTCCGATGATGTTTCCGGGCCGGGATGTGTTCCGGGCAGCGGCTTGCGAATTATGGTATCGGTCTTTCCAAATGCAGGGTCGGAATTCGGATAGTCCAGGTTGTAATGCAGTCCGCGGCTTTCCTTGCGCGACATTGCACAACGGACAATCAGTTCGGCGACCATGGCGATGTTTCGCAGTTCCAACAGGTCTGACGTGACCACAAAGTCCCAGTAATACTCCTGTATTTCGGCCTGGATGTTGAGTATGCGATTGTAGGCGCGCTGAAGGCGTTTGTTTGTGCGGACGATGCCAACATAATCCCACATCGTCCGCCTGATTTCGTCCCAAAGATGTGAAATCACAACCAATTCGTCCGGGTTCTGAGCGCTGCCAGAATGCCACGGCGGGATGCGGTCGGTCCATTTCGGGAACGATCCGGTGACGGCCCGTTGCGCTGCGCGATGGGCACAAACAAGCGCTTCCAACAATGAATTGCTGGCAAGGCGGTTGGCGCCGTGCAATCCGGTGCACGCTGTTTCGCCAATTGCGTACAGACCGGCAATCTCTGTTTCGCCGTCCACTGTTGTGTGGACACCGCCGCACTGGTAGTGGGCGGCCGGCACAACCGGGATCATTTCCTTTGTTATGTCAATCCCGTAAGAAAGGCATGTCTGGTAGATGTTTGGGAACCGCCGGATGATGAACGGCGCGGGTTTGTGAGTGATGTCAAGATAGACATGATCGCTGCCGCTCTTTTTCATTTCACTGTCGATGGCGCGGGCGACGACGTCTCTGGGCGCAAGCGATTTTAGCGGGTGATAAGCATCCATGAATTCTTCGCCGCTGAATGTCCGCAACACAGCGCCTTCGCCTCGCACCGCTTCGCTTATGAGGAACGATTTGGCTTTCGGGTGGTAGAGGCAGGTGGGATGGAACTGCATGAATTCGAGGTTTGCCACTGCAGCGCCCGCCCTGTACGCCATTGCAATGCCGTCGCCCGTGGCTATGTCCGGGTTGGTGGTGTAAAGATAGACTTTTCCGCAGCCGCCTGTTGCAAGTACGGTGACGCGGGCGGCGAACGTTTTCACGGTTTGTGTGTTCTTGTCGAGGACGTATGCGCCAAGGCATCTATTGGTGCCGTCTTTGCCGAGCTTGTGGGTTGTGATCAGGTCAATGGCAATGTGATTCTCGAAAACGTGAATCGAAGGCGTTTGTGAAACACGTTCCAACAAGACGCGTTCGATCTCGCGGCCTGTGACGTCCAGCGCATGCAGAATCCGCCTTTTCGAGTGTCCACCTTCGCGGCCAAGGTCAAGTTCTTTCACTCCACTCTTCCCGGGGACCTCATGTTCGGCAAACCGCATGCCCAGTTCAATTAGTTCCCTGACCCGGGCGGGGCCTTCCTGTACGATTGTGCGCACGACGTCTTCTTTGCACAGGCCGGCACCAGCCGTCAAAGTGTCCTGCACGTGAAGTTCGAATGAATCTTCCGGGCTCATTACCGAGGCGATGCCGCCCTGAGCATGATTCGTGTTTGACTCTGCGCTGTTCTTTTTTGTGATGATTGCCACTCTTCCGTGTGGAGCAACCTTGAGGGCAAAAAACAGGCCGGCAATCCCGCTGCCTATGACAATGTAATCAAACTCGAGTGTGGCGTCTGCCATTTGCCAGATAATAGCAGGACATCAAAACAAATCGAGAAAATCGGAACATAATCTGCAAGGCAGACCGCCGCCCCGCTGGTTGCAGGCAGCTCCGCTGCCGATCGCCAGCGCGCAGCACGGCACAGCCGCAACCGAATCACCGTGCCGATATACACGCATTCGTTGCAGCAATTGGCCTTCCGCTGCGTTCCTCAAGCGCGTCGGAAAAAGCAGCGGCGCCAGGAGCGCGGCCGTCCCCGGCCGCATTCAACCGGACGCCCGATCATACGCCACTTTCGATCACACGAATCCGTCGCCCGAACCTTCACCGGCTGGGTGCGGGCAAGAATGCCCGCGC
>JARYMD010000175.1 GCA_029907285.1 Verrucomicrobiota bacterium
GAACTTCATGGCAGGGAATTTCCCTTCAAGCTGTACCGCGACAGTGCGCGGGCCGCGCCTTTCATGGACTCACGGCGCAGGCTTTTCGCCAGAAACAAAGCTGCCTTCAAAACTCGGCGTTGCCCGGCGTCCGCGCAAATGGGATCACATCTCGGATGTTCGGAACGCCCGTCAAAAACATCAGAAGACGCTCGAACCCGACGCCGAACCCGGCGTGAGGCACCGACCCGAACCTCCGAAGGTCAACGTACCACCAGTAATCCTCCGGCCGAAGCTTGTGGAACCGCATGTTCTCGAGCAGCACATCCAGTCGCTCTTCACGCTGTGAGCCGCCAATGACTTCGCCAATGCCGGGCACAAGCACGTCCATCGCACGCACGGTCCTGGCATCGTCGTTCAACCTCATGTAAAATGGCTTGATCTCACGCGGGTAGTTGAAAACAGTTACCGGGCATTTGAAGTGTTCTTCTGTGAGAAACCGTTCATGCTCGGACTGCAGGTTCAGCCCATAATGTACGGGGTACTCGAAGGTTCGACCGGATTTTGAGAGTATCTCGACTGCCTCTGCGTACTCGATGCGCTGGAAAGGGCGTTCCACAACGAACTGGAGCCGCTTGATCACTTCGCGGTCAACAAACTTGGCGAAAAGAGCGAGGTCTTCCTCGCAATGTTCGAGCATGTACCTTGCCATTGACTTTATGAACTCTTCGCCAAGGTCCATGTCACCCACAAGATCGCAGAACGCCATCTCCGGCTCGATCATCCAAAACTCGGCTGCGTGCCTTGCCGTGTTCGAGTTCTCAGCGCGGAAGGTGGGACCGAAGGTGTAAACCCTCGACATTGCACACGCAAAGGTTTCGGCTTCCAGTTGGCCGCTGACGGTGAGGTAGGTGCGTTTTCCGAAAAAGTCCTTTTGCACATCCTGGTCAATGTCGCCTTTCAATGTTGTCACGCGAAACATCTCGCCGGCGCCCTCGCAATCGCTCGCAGTAATGATCGGCGCGTGAACATATATGAAATCGCGTTCCTGGTAGAACTGGTGGACGGCCCATGCCAGGCGGCTGCGCGTGCGGAACACGGCGCCAAACAGGTTCGACCGCGGCCGCAGATGCGCAATCGTCCGAAGAAACTCAGGTGTGTGTCCCTTTTTCTGCAGGGGGTATGTGGCATCGGCAGGGCCGACGAGCTCGATCTTTGTGGCTTTTAACTCCCACTTTTGACCGGTCCCCGGGGATGGAACGAGGTTTCCTTCCACGATAGCCGATGCGCCGGTTGTAAAGCGGGTTACCGGGCCGGCCCCTGGAACGCCCCAATCGAGAACTATTTGAAGGTTTGCAAGGCACGAACCGTCATTTAATTCAATGAAAGAAAAGCCCTTCGAATCACGCCGGGTTCGCACCCAGCCCTTGACGGTCAGGCCTTCGATCGGGTTCGTGGCTGACAAAACATGCTTGATCAGTTTGTGCATTGGACAAGTTTGCGCGCCGTATTTTCAACAAACATCGACCGGACAACAAGCCCGAAGGTTGTGTTGTTGAATTCAGAAACCGTTTGACTTCAAACGCAGCATGTAAATAATTCGCCCTGAAATTCCGACCGATGGCCAAGCTTGTCATCCTCACAGAGGGATTCGCCGGCACCAGCTACGAGCTGAAGACCGACAGAACAACTGTCGGCAGACACGACGACAACGCGTTTGTCATTCCCGAACCTTCGGTCTCAGGCCATCACTGCGAAATACTCCTAAAAGGAAATGAGATCGTCGTCCGTGATCTCAATTCCACCAACGGCACTTACATCAATTCCCAGCCGGTCACCGAGAGCGTGCTCAAGCCGGGCCAAATACTGCGCTTGGGCCAGGTTGAACTCAGACTCGAGGACGCAACCGCGCCTCCACCAAAGAAACCGCTCAATCACACCGCCGCAATCGGCGCAGGCGTCAAACTGACCGAACTCGAACAAAAAAGCGGCCGGCCAGTTGTTCCGCCGTTTGCCAAGAAAAGCGACAAGGCGAACCGAATCTTCCTTTATGTCGGGGTGGCGCTGGGCCTGTTAATCCTCGGGTTGATCGGTTACTCGGTGTTCAGGCTCACTTTTTGAGTCTGCCTCTGCTGTTGTTGGAGTTCCGAAGCCCAACAGAACCCGTAAAGCCAAAGCGGCCCGCCGTCAAAGCGACGGAATGAGCGCACTTGCATGCTTATTCGCCCAACACATGGTGCAACGCCATGCGGGCTAAGTCCTGCAAGGTGTCAACCACCGCGCCACTTCAACAGCCGCGTATGTTATGATTATGTCAGCGCCCGCGCGGCGCAGCGCCGTCAGCATTTCCATGATCACCGCTTTTTCATCCAGCCAACCATTGGCTGCTGCAGCTTTGATCATCGAGTATTCACCGCTCACAGAATACGCTGCGGTCGGATAGCCAAACTCGCTTTTCACCCTGTACAGCACGTCAAGGTACGCAAGCGCCGGCTTGACCATCACAATGTCCGCACCCTCGGCAATGTCCATGGCAACCTCGCGCAACGCCTCTTCGACATTTGGCGGGGCCATCTGATGCGTCCGCCTGTCGCCAAATTTCGGTGCAGACTCGGCTGCCTGACGGAAGGGTCCGTAGAACGCCGAGGCATACTTGGCAGCGTAAGACAAAATCGGGATTTGCTGATGCCCGGCTCTGTCCAGGGCCGTTCTGATGGCCGCTACGCGGCCATCCATCATGTCACTGGGAGCGACGATGTCCGCGCCGGCGTCTGCGTGACTCACTGCGGTTTGAGCCAACAGCTTGAGTGTGGGATCGTTCAATATCACGCGGCCTCCTCGATGTTTTCCCACAACGCCACAATGCCCATGGCTGGTGTATTCACACAGGCAAACGTCTGTAATCACAACCAGGTCCGGCAGCTCCTTCTTCAGCAACCGCACCGCTTCCTGAACAACACCACGCGCGGAATACGCTTCAGACCCGCGCGCGTCTTTCTTCTCCGGGATTCCGAACAGCAACACTGCCGGCACCCCGGCAGCAAACGCATCCGCGGCGTCGCGCACAAGCTCGTCCGCCGACAACTGGCTGACGCCGGGCATCGAAGCCACCGGCCGACGCTCCTTGCGCCCGGGTCTGACGAACAGTGGCAGGACAAGTTGATCCGCGCTCAACCGTGTTTCGGCGAACATGCGCCGCAAGGCAGGCAACTCACGCAACCGCCGCCCACGATATATCGGAAACAAAGCCATGTTACCCGTTTGCATGCGGGCATTCTGTGTGATGACACACATCCTGCAAGCAGCTTCTTTGGTATTGAGTGCAGAGACGAATCCCGGCAATCATCACCACAAACAACTGTCTCGAGTCGCCATGCCTGCTGCTGATCAGCCTACGCGCAAGCGCGACGGGTGTTGGTTCTACGGATGTTTGAGTTTCGCAATCATCCTCCTCATGGCCATCCTGGTGGTGATTTTGGGGACCCGCTACTACGTCAGGCGAACCATAATCAGGTATTCTGACACTGCACCCATGCCCCTGCCGAATGTCGAGGCTTCAACATCAGAAATCAAGAGCGTCCAGGAAAGGTTGGAAGAGTTCAGAAAAGCGATCGAAAGCGGACGCCGGGCCGATGAGCTTGAACTCGACGAGACAGCCATAAACCTGCTCATTGCCAACTCGCCCGAACTTCAGCAGCTCGCCGACAAGGTCCACATCGCAATTGAAGGCGATCAAATCAAAGCGCAGATCAGTTGGCCCTTGGACCGTTTTCCGCTCATCTCAATGCCGGGCCGGTACCTGAACGGCTCAGCCGCCCTGAAAGTCTCCTTGAAAAACGGATCGCCAACGGTCGTCCTCGATTCGGTCGAGCTCAAAGGCGAAAAGCTTCCAGACCACATCATGTCTGTCCTGCGCGGACAGAACCTTGCCCGCGATCTTTCAAACAGCCCTCAAACGGCCAACATCCTGCGCCGACTCGAGAGCATCGAGGTCAACGACGGCAAGATAACAATCCGCGCCGCCAACCCGGAAGCAGAGCGGTGACCAGCGTAGGCATCGCGGCACCGGCGGCCAGTCTCGAATGTCGCAGAGACGCCGGCGGCGGTGATTGCAACCTCCCTAACCCGGAAATCTCACCGGATTGAACGCATGGATGTATCTGAGGGGTTGGCCGGTGAGATTTCCGGGTCAGGCCGCTTTGAATTGAGCACTCATTCAGCAGTAACGCCTTTGTACGCTGAGCGTTGAACGCTGCACGTTGTACGTTGAGCGTTGAACGTTCCCAAACAAACGACCCGCCTGGTGAACCGATAGGAACGCTCAACGTAAAACATTCAACTTGCAACGTTCAACAGCCAAGCGCTCAACGGCCCAGCCTTTCAACGGTGCCACGGGCTTTCCAGGCCAATGGACTCGTTCGACCGCGGCGCGTCAGAGCCCGGGCTAAACCGGTCTCGTCACAGCACGAGATTCTGCTATCTTCGCGCCCGTGAGCGCGCTCGAGTCAGACCAGACGGATATGGCGCCCTTATGGCGGCGGATTCTCATTGGGAGAAACCCGCGGATCACACTTCTTCGGGCCGCGTTGATTGGCTTGATTTGTTGGACAACGTTCCGTCATGTGCTTTTGCCGGTTCGCATCAGCGGAATCAGCATGGAACCAACACTGCGGAACGGCTCGGTGAATCTTATCAACTGGTTGCCATATTGGTGGCGTGAACCGCGCCGCGGTGAAATTGTCGCCATCCGGACAACGGGAACGAGCGTCATGTATCTGAAACGGATCATTGCTCTACCCAACGAGACGGTCGAGATTCGAGCCGGGCGTGTGTTCATCAATGGCGAACCACTCGCCGAGAGCTATGTCAAGAACCCTGACCCGTGGGAAATGCCGCCGCGCAGGCTCGGTCCGGACGAGTATCTTGTCTTCGGCGACAACCGGAGCATGCCCATGGAACTTCACGTGGCAGGCGTGGTGAAAAGAGACCGAATCGTCGGCAAAGCAATCTGGCATGGAAAACCAACTCCGTGAAGAAATGGCATAAACACCTTGTCCTTCTGGTTGCACTGCTTGTTGGTGCGATGGTCTTGCGCGCCCTGATCCCTTCGGATGAGCGCCGAGTTCATGTCTTGTTGGCGCAAATGGCCCGTGACATCAACGAACAAACACGCGGTGGAATGCTGTCGGACCTCGCGGCGGCAAATCGCGTGGCTGACTATTTTGGCCCTGAGTTTGAGATTCGCATCAATGCAACCGGAGCGCCCGAACTGGACATCAGCGACAGAAGCGAACTCATACAGATGCTTCTGAGCGCTCGAAAATCGCGCCGTGGGGTCAAGGTTGCCATCCTCGACCCGCAGACGGTCGCAATCTCAAAGACCAACGCAGTCGTCGAAGCAACGGGGAAAGCAGAGGTTTCAGGAGAAACTGACGTTTTCGTATCCGAGTTGCGTTTTACTCTCGTCAAGATCGATCGCAGGTGGCGCATCCGCAGGGTCGAAACCATCCGCACATTCGAATAGGTTTGGCGCGGCCCAGCCTCAGACCATCCACGCGTTAGCCCGCACATTTCCCAGCCCGGCGTGACTGAAGGTCCGGGGGGTGCAAGAGCGGGGGGCATTGCCCGTCAGGCAACTTTGGTTCCGGCTACGGCGGGCTGGGAAAGACGCGGGCCAAGGGGGTTAAGATATATTTATCCAGTAGCCGGCGGCACCAGTCGGCGGCGCATCTTTTGCTCGACTCATTGCACGGTTCAGGCAAGATTGATCTGTTCTCTTATGCGTCAAGAAGCAATTGAAATGCGGACTCGCAAACGCCTCATGCTGCGAGCAGTTCAAGACCAGTTGAACAGCCCCGACACACCCGAAGTTAATCTGCATTACAAGCGACTGCTTTCAATGGGATATTCCCCGGCACGGGCCAAGGGATTGATTGCGACCGTTCTTGCCGTTTACATGTGGCACATATTGCGAGGGGAACAATACACATACAGCAATTATGTTGAACAGTTGGCCAAGTTGCCCGCAATCGACTGGCTTAACGAAGAGGACGAGGAGGTTTAGCGAGGCTCCGCCTCAGACCGACCGGGCATGTGGAGCCATAATGCGGAACGGGTTCTCGGCCTTCTCGGTATCTGGCCCGCCTCGCCAAAATGAGGCCGCTCCGCGGCCACCTCGATCTTTGGCAAAAAAAATTCCGTGGCGGTTGCGGAGACTATCCAGGATAGCATCCAGAATTGTTTCAACGCATGAATTGCACTGCTAGCATTCGTTTTCAGGACTCATCTCGCAGCGGCGGTTCACTTTGTGTCCGCAGTCGGCCAAGGTGGTTGTGGGGCGTTTTGGCATGCGGTTTGGCCTTGTCAGGCGCACATCCGACGCTGGAATCAGCCCAGCCGCAAAGCCCGCGAATCGGTTTCGAAGTCGCAAAGGAGCAAAGCGAGGTTCGTCTTCAAATCCAAGACCGCCAGAGAGGTCGGGTGTGGTCGGACCTGCCTTACATTTACAGGCTCAAGCTTGAAGACGGCCGTGTTTTATCCGGCATCGAGAATCCGCGTGTAAAGTCTCGCGAAGGCGCGGTCGAGGTTAGCGGGAATCTGCGGGGATCGCCTGTTCATGTTCTTCAGCGGTTTTTCCGGTCGGGCAGCAACGCCCTGTCAGAGACGATCACTCTGCGCAATCGCGGTAGCGAACCACTGAAGGTTGCTGACATCGAGTTTTGATTTGCAAAAGAACTCGGGGCTGACACGGGCGCGTTGCGGCTGGTGGCGGTGCCGTACCGGCGGCAATCCGACGGCAAGCTGCACGACTACAGCGTCGCGGATTTGATGGCCGGGCGCTTCAGCAATTCTGATTGGGCAAATGATGCCACAGTCGAAGATCAACAACTCGTTGACCGCGGCAAACTCAGGTCTGAAGCGTGGGCATGGACAGACGACCAACACGGCATTCTCGTCGCGAAATACAACCAGGAAATGATCGAGTACTCGATCGCTGCGGTTGAAAATGCCGGAGACCGCGCTTGTCTCCGATTCGGTGGCGCCGGACTTGCGCTGTACCGCGAACCGCGCCCGGCGACGTTCATTCGCCCCAATGAAAGCGTCACCTTCGGCAGCACGAAATACACTCTGTTCGACGGCGGCCGGGAGCGCGCTTACGATCTTTATCGCCAGTGGCTGCGCGACCGCGGCCATGGTTTTCCACCGGATTACACCCCCCCATTGAACTGGAATGAGCTGTTTGACGTCGGCTGGTACCACTCGGACCGCGAGCAACTTTTCAAGCATTACACCCGTGAGGCCCTGTTCAATGAAACGGCCAAAGCACGAGACATCGGGTGCGACCTTCTCTACCTCCATCCGGGCTGGGAAGTGTGTGAGGGAACCACATTGTGGGACGAGCAACGGCTTGGGAATGTCGCTGATTTCGCTCGTGAACTCAAACAGAAGTACGGCCTCCGGCTCGGGTATCGCACCATCGGGCGGGTTTATCGAGACGAGGTTCGACGTGCTCGTCGCCTCCGAGTATTACCCTGCCTCTGATTCATCGAAATGGACAAATGTCTTCGGGTACGACGGGCAGCCACTACACACCGGCCGAAACTTCAAGTTCGATCCGGTTTCGGCGCGTTGGGTGCGAATTGTCATTCACGCTGTCGAGGGTGGAGCAGCGCGAATTGACGAGCTTGAGGTCTATGAGTCCGCACCAGTGCCGGCCAGTGCGGTGCAGCCGCTCAGACGCCGCCAGGCGCCGCCTGTGACGCCCGGCAATCCGATCGGGTTTTGGGAGGTGTGCACTCAATGCAAAGCCTGGCAAAAGGAGAAACTCAAGCGCATCCTCGCCGTCACAGGCGGCGGCGTCGATTTCATGATGTTCGACGAGTTTGACTGGCGGGGGCCGTGCTACGACCCGAATCACGGTCATCCGGTGCCATCGACTCCTGAAGGGCATGTGCGCGCGGTGTATGGTTTGATCGAATCAACCCGCGCCAAATACCCGCACGTGCTCGTCGAGGCGCACGATCCTGTCCGGCCATGGACGATGCGTTATACACCGACCTACTGGCACCAGGGATTCACGCACAACCGATATCAGGAAAACTGGGCCTTCGAATTCATGTGGAACCCAATCGAAGACCTCAAATCCGGCAAGGCACTTTGCC
Organism: Verrucomicrobiota bacterium; assembly: GCA_029907285.1. GTDB lineage: Bacteria > Verrucomicrobiota > Verrucomicrobiia > Limisphaerales > J093 > JAAYVR01. The sequence goes on from JARYMD010000175.1 coordinate 8,142, forward strand.
TTTACTACTACAACCTCGGTTGCGACATCCCGCTGTACAATCACATCACCATGGAAGGCGACAACGACGCCTGCCTCGCTTTTTGGTGGTACGGGTCAACTGTTCGTCACCTCGGCATAGGCGGCAAGAAAGGCCTCAACTCAGAGCAAGAAAACGAAACCCGCTACCGCGCATACAAGAACGCCGTGGCAGAATACAATCGGCTCCGCGAGTTTTATGCTCGAGGGCGGTTCGTCGGAATAGACGAGACAACCCATCTGCATTTCCACCCGAAAAAGCCTCAGGCGGTGCTAAACGTCTTCAACCTGACTGATACTGCCGTCCACCGCAAAGTGCGGATAAACTTGAAAGAGATTGGCCCCTGGCCCCGCAGGCGGGGTGAAGGTTGCCGGTTGTAAGCATCAACTGGATGGCAACGATCTGATCCTCGAGTCCGACCTTCCGCCTCTGTCACCAGGACATGCTGTGATCGCCCGATAGCAGAGGAATTCTTAAGCTTGGTCGGGTCGCAACAAGCGCTTTGGATCGTCACCAGCTTTCGGCCCCGCATGCTGCATGTCGCTTTTGTCGCGTTTTCTTTCTGTTATTCTTCACAAGCCATTCATCAATAATTGGTTGGAGCAGTTTACCATTTCATTTGTAGCCATACATATCAGTATT
>JARYMD010000176.1 GCA_029907285.1 Verrucomicrobiota bacterium
TGCCCGTCGCGTTCCGCGCCGCGCAACCATGCCGCTCCACCGCCGATTGTGCTTGCCCTCCGCAAGCTGCGCTTGCTGCGGTCAATCCCAAGCGGCGGTGAGCGCCGCCATTGGACTGGGAAACGCAACGCAGATCATAATCGTTGGGCAATAAAGAAAGGGCTTGTCCGTTCTACGGGTAAACCGACTGCATGAAATCAGCCGGAAGCAACTCAAGAACGGTATAAATCAGGAGACACCTAATGACCAAAATCACGATCATCCTCACGCTGTTGCTCGGCGTAGCATCCGCATTCAACATTCAAGCGCAAGACCGTTCGCCTCGGCCGGATAGGGGCCAGGCCAAGTCGCAACGCTACTCCATTGAACAGGCATGCTCGGACAAGGCGCAACTCCACACCATCGCCTTCAGCGGATTGGCTTTCATTACGGGCGATTTTGGAGCGGACACGTTCCTTCCGCCCGGCAAGGTCTGCGATTTCTTCGGCTTCCAGTATATGCGCGACATCGATGCCGCGCAGAAGGGGCACAATCCGGTATTCCTCAACCGTGTGGCTGGAAATGTCTTGAAAACCCTTACCGACCAGCAGCGAAAGGTGTTTGAAGCAGCAGCCCGCAAGGAAGCGGGGCAGTTGAACGACCTCGCGAAACGGCGGTGGCCGCTGATCAAGGCGTTCCGCCGGCAGTTAACTACGAAATCCCCGTCGGTAAGCCAAGGACTGAACAAGGATGCGGTAATCGGGTATGTGGGCGATCTGTTCGCCACCGACGCCGAGATAAGCTATGCCCGGGCGCAGCTCTTCGCCCTGACCGCCGCGTCGTTGAACGCCGACCAGAAGGCGTTCCTCGCCAAGATGAAATTCGGCGACTTCAACACTTGGCCCGAAGTGGACATGGACGAATACAAACTGCCTCGCGGCACGGAGAAGATGGTAAATGTCGTCTATATGACCTACGCCAGCGAGTTTTTCAGTTGGTATGCCGGTAGCATCGAGGCCGACACATACTTCTGTCCCGAGCGCCACGGCACTTACTTCGGCGGGTTCTACATGAAAGATATGCCGGCAATGGGCAAACGCGACTACGATATCAGCACGTCCCTTACCGGCGACAGCGGTCAGAGTTTTCTCGAACTGCTCACCGCCGAGCAGCGGAAACTCATAACCGCCATTCCAAATCTTCAACGCAAGGCCTTGAAGGAAGTTGTCGAAGTTCGCCGAGCCATCGCTACCGAACTCCGTAAACCGCTCAGCGGCGGCGTTACCGACAAAGCAAAGGTGCTCGCACTGGGGCGCCGCTACGGCGAACTCGATGGCGAGATGTCGTGGTACTACGCCACGGCGTTCGCAAAGGTCAACCAGACTCTGACTGACGAACAGCGGGCTGCGCTGATGAAGTTGCGCAATCTCGATGGTTACACCAGCGCTCCCGCCTACATCTATTCGGCCCCAGTCCGAGAGGCCGTCGAGTTGCCGGACACCGACTTCTTCTTCAAGGCTCCCACCCGATGAACGCGAGAAGACTGCTGCCGACACTGTGCCTGGCCGGTGTGCTACTCTCGACCGCGCAGACCTTCGGGCAGGACGATCCCGCGCCCGAGATGCTGTTGCTGCTTGGCCGACCAACCGATCACTCAGTGACGGTAAATGTTCTGTCTCCGGCGGACGCCGCGGTTTGCGTTGAGTACGACGGTCGGAAATCACCTACGCAGACACTCAAGGCGGGCGTGCCAGCTGAGTTTGATTTGACCGGCTTGAAGCCGAACACGCGCTACATCTACCGGGTTGGTACACAGCAAGGGACATTCCAGACACAACGCGCTCCCGGAAGCACGTTCACTTTCGGCGTGCAGGGCGATTCCCACCCGGAGCGGGTTGGCAAGATGTTCAATGACCGCCTGTACGCACAGACACTCCGCAATGTGGCGGACGACGCGCCCGACTTCTACGTCATGATGGGCGACGACTTCAGTATCGAGCGCCTCATTGAACGCCAATTGTTGAGTCAGTCGGCTGTCGATGCGGTTTATGCCCGGCAACGCCACTTCCTTGGTACGCTCGGGCACTCGACAGCATTGTTCCTTGTCAACGGCAACCACGAGCAGGCCGCCCGGTGCAATCTCGACGGCACGGCGACGAACTGCGCCGTGCTTGCCGGACGGGCCCGCACCGCCTTCTTTCCGTTGCCGTCCCCCGACGGCTTCTATACCGGCGACGCAGAGCCGGTAAAGGGTGTCGGCCTGCTCCGCGATTACTATGCGTGGACGTGGGGCGATGCATTGTTCGTGGTGATTGATCCGTATTGGCATTCGCCGGTTCCGGTAGACAACAAGACTGGTTCCCGCGAGCACAGCAATGGCAAGGGCAGGAAACGCGACCTTTCGAAGGCTACGCTCGGCGAAACACAAATCCAGTGGCTGACCAAGACACTGAGCGAGAGCAAGGCACGCTGGAAGTTTGTGTTCGCCCACCACGTCAATGGCACTGGGCGCGGCGGGATTGAATGCGCTTCGGTCGGCGAATGGGGTGGCAAGATTCATCCATTGTTCGTGAAGACCGGTGTCACCATCTTCTTTCAGGGGCACGACCATCTTTTTGCCCGGCAGGAACTCGATGGCGTCATCTACCAGTCCTGTCCAAACCCGGCCGACAACACCTATACGGCCTTCAATCGGGATGCCTACCGATCAGGTGATGTACTGCCGAACTCCGGGCACCTCCGCGTGACGGTTGCGCCCACGAACGTGCGAGTGGATTACGTCCGCTCATTTCTTCCTGGCGACGGCACTAACGGCGCAACAGCATTCACTTACACCGTGCAAGGGGACACCGGAGGGAGAGTGCCATGATGAAGCTCTTAATAACACTCCTTCTACTTGCTGCTGCCTGCTGCTGCCGCGCACAGGACGGACAGGCATTTACCTTCACCATCACCGCCGACTCGCATCTTGACGACCATACGGATCGGGCACTCTATGAACGCGTATTGCGCAGCGCAGCCGCGGACAAGCCCGTCTTTCATATGGACCTTGGCGATACATTCATGGGTGAGAAGCACACGGACCGTACCGAAACGGCAAAACAATACGCTGACCAGCGCCGATACTTCGATCTCCTGGGCGTGCCTGTCCATTTGGTAAATGGCAATCATGACGGTGAAGCAGGCCGATACCTCGACGGGACAACGGACAACCTGGCGATGTGGGCGCGCTCCATGCGGATGCGCCACTTTCCCGAACCGCTCTCCAAGGACGGGCGCGCCTACTATTCATGGGAGCAAGGCAAGGCGTTGTTCATCGTGCTCGACCCGTATTGGTTCACCCCGAAGCAGCGCCGCAATGACGACAACTGGACAAGAACGCTGGGCAAGGAACAATACGACTGGCTCAAGCGGACGCTCGAAACCAGCAAGGCTACATTCAAGTTTGTTTTCATCCACCAACTGGTGGGCGGCCTTGGTCGTGCGGGTCGCGGTGGTGTCGAGTCGGTGCCTTTCTTCGAGTGGGGCGGCAAGGAGGAGTTCAAAGAGAAGCGCCCCGGTTGGCCGATGCCGATTCACCAACTGCTGGTGACAAACCATGTCAACATACTCTTCCATGGTCACGATCACCTTTACGCGAAGCAGGATCTCGACGGTATCGTCTATCAATGTGTCCCGCAACCCGGCGCTCCGCGTGCCGGCAAGGAGACGTACAACTACCGGCAGGGGACAATCCTGCCAAGTTCCGGTTACTTGCGCGTAAGCGTGTCCGACAGTGAAGTCAAGGTGGATTATGTGCGCCCTGATCGCTCTGTAGCCCATGCCTACACCGTCGCCCAGAGGGTGCCAATTGATGAATGATGGCCCAATCATGCCCTGCACACGGACGGGGATTCCGCTGCGCTCCATCCCCGCCGGTGAGGGCCACGTTGCGCGGACGCGAAGCGTCCGCGCAATGGCGGCGCTCACTTCGTTCCGCGGCCTGCTTGCCCGTCGCGTTCCGCGCCGCGCAACCATGCCGCTCCACCGCCGATTGTGCTTGCCCTCCGCAAGCTGCGCTTGCTACGGTCAATCCCAAGCGGCGGTGAGCGCCGCCATTAGCCTGCCATGACGCCGCGCTACATACTCAGCACGTTGCTGGTTCTCGCTGTTGGGAGCTTCGCCCGTTGGGTGGCTTTTGCCCAAGCGCCGGAGGTCATTCTCCGTCCCTCATCGCAGCCACCGCAGTATGTCGCTTTGAGTGTCCGCCCCTACTCGACTGCTTGGGTCTTGCTGGAGGCTTCATCGGATTTGGCGAGTTGGCAGCCTGTCGTCAATTTGCTGACCACCAACAGCAGCGGCCCGTTTGTGGATTATCCTCCGACCAATTCCATCGCGCGCTTCTACCGAGTTCGTCGGCCCGGGGTCAGTGCCGCAGAGGCTTTGAGTTTGTGGCAGGCCGTCCGGCCTGCTCGTTACCAGTATCTGTTTCAGAACACGAAGCTGGATGCCGGCGGGATTGTCTGGGCAGGCATCGTGGCCATCTCCAATGGCGTGAAGACCGTCTCGGGTGTGACCGCCAACGGTTTTCCGACCACGACGTTTGACCCCGCAGATTTTCTGACACCGGAGGAGTTGTTCACGCTCGTTGCGAGCGTGGAGTTGCAGGGCGTGAAGCTGGCACACGTCGCCTATGACCAGCAGTGGAGTTTCCCCGCCAGCGTTGTCGTCGTTTCCAGCACGCCCAGCCCGATTAGCGATTACCGTATGTCGGAGTTTCTAGATTTGTCAGTGGCTGGTGGGCAGGCTAACAAGGTCACTGGAGCGAATCCCGCCCGCTGGGCGGGATCGCTCAGTTCTGACGTTGGACCAAATCAAACGGACAACGACGACTATGAAAACGACGACTGTATTCTCGACTGCAATGTTGCTGGTTCTCTTCGCGAACCAGCAAACGGCTTACGCCATCGAAGACCTCCGGCTCCAGATTCAGGGCACCGATGCTGTCCTGTCTTGGCCGAGTATCGAGGGCGAAACGTTCATTGTCCGGTATCGGCCCCGCTTGGACGAGGCTCATCCGTGGACGCTTCTCACCAACGACTATTCCGCCGCTACCGGCACCAACCGCACCACGTTCACCCATGTCGGAATGGTCGAGTATCCTGTTGCCGGTGGAGGCGGCAGCGGTGGTGGCGGCAATCCGCCCCTTCTGGAGGGAGCTTCCACAGGCCAAGATGACAGCGATACAGACAAGACTGAATGGCCTCCGTTGCCACCCGCGCCGTGGGATGCGCGTTGGTTTCGGGATCCGAAAGATCAAGGCGAGGAAGCCACGACCGAGAGCGGCGGCGAGGTTCCGTTGGGAGCGATTGGCTTTTATCAAGTGGTGCGACACGGGGTTCATTTCATCGGCTTGACCAACGGGATGCAGTTGACTGGCGCGGTTGGCCTGCCCATCGAGGTGGGGCATCCGGAGGGGGAACTATTGCATGTGACCATCATGATTGATGACTATGGCACTGAGGCCGCGGCGATGCTCAAGCCGCCGTTCCCAACGCCGTTTCTCTATTTCACCCTGGACACGCGGTTGTTGAGCAACGGTGTCCACACCATCCAAGCGGAAGCAACGTGGATGGTGCACCCGGCCAATCCGGACCCGGCGGCGCTGGTCGACATCGCCAGCCCGGTGATGGAGATCGAAGTGTTCAACGAAATTTCCTTCCCAAATTGGTCATTCCACTTTGGGGAGCTTTACGACTCCCTGCTGATCAACGCGGTTTCGGCGCACCCGGAAGTGGATTGGGAGGTGGCCATCTTCGACAGCCAGAACCAGTATGTGGGCAGTTTCTTCGGGCACACAACCGACGGACAGATTCGGGCGGTGTGGAACCTGATTGATCCGTTCGGGGTGCGGCGGGACGATCCGTGGTTTGATGCCGACATCTACACCATGTGGGAGGGTGGCGAGGCGGTCGCCTCTGCTCCCGGTTCCCAGGCAGAGGTGCGCATGGTTTACCGCTCACGCTCTTCCGGCGGGGCCGGCTTGGAATCCGGCGGCACGGCCGCGACAACTCCACCTAAGTTCAAAAGCTTCGACCAATGGCCCACGCAAGGAAACTGGGTTGTCGCCAACCAACAGGCATTTGACCAGTTCATCGATCATGACCTCCTTGACCAGATGACCGACAACTTCGTCGGTGCGGCGGAGAGCCGGGGATACACGGTGTTTCCTCTGGACCGTCCGCCCGGGGAAGCGTTACGGCTTCACGTCGGGCCACCACACGACCCGACCAACGACTGGAACACTCTGCGTGTTGCGTTAATCGAGCCTTCGGCACGCAACTTCTATTATTTTGGTCATGGCGGTAAGAACCAGATCGGGTCGGGGACGGATGCCTGGACACACATCTCTGCCACGCAGCTTTACAGCGCTCTGGCAACCGCCAATCCAAACGCCGCCAATCGCCATGCCTATCGGTATGTCTTCTGCGATGGCTGCGAAACCGCGGCGGGGGATCTACCTTTGGCCTTCGGAATTCCGAAGAAAAAGGTTATGCGGTTGAATGATTTCTTGGATGACGGGCGGCGGCCGTGTGCTTTCATGGGCTGGTCCAAAACCAAATGGATCGGACTTGTTGGGAAGTACGTCTGGCATGACCACGTCAACTTCATTACACACCTTCAGTACGAATGGATTGAACAGGGCAAGACGCTCAGGCAGGCGGCCAAGGACGCGGCAGAATATCCTGATGCATCTGAGGTAAATATCAGCAATCTCAAGATTTATGGCTATGATCAGTTGCGATATCACGAGTACAACCAACCATAGGAGGCGCTATGTCAGATATGATTCATGTGACGATGGAGTATTCGAATGCCGTTCTGGTTGCGTTGCTGCCGATTTTTTCGGACTTTGCAAAGAAGCTCGATTTGCCAGTCCCGAATCCAGTCACGACCAACCACGTCCAGCGGTTTGTGACCGGCGGTCCAGTGATCGAAGGCCATCCCATTGATGTCAAGGGCCACCTTGTGCTTACAAATGGCTACGAATTCTGGTACTCTTGGGGCCACGTCGACGATTTCCGGTCACCCCGGGACTATTTCACGGCCCAGGACGTCGAGCGAGTGCCTGAGTTTTACGGCATCCTGCGGCTGGACCAGTCTGAGGCTGTTGCCTTAGCCCGTAAGGCGCTGACGTCTGTTGGCTATGCTAAGCACCTTCCCATGCTGCGCAAGAAGCCCAGCGAGGTTCGAGGGCCGAAGCGGTTCAAGGAACATATCATCCCGCATTATCGGATCACGTGGAAAGCCAAAGACAGAGGCCAAGGGACCGTGGATGTCCACGTTGATGGTGAGCGCGGGATTGTGACAGGTCTTTTCACAGCCAGCACAAATCTCTGGCGCAGTCCTCCTACAATACCGGTCCAACCTGAGCTAGAGTCTCACTATCGCAGACGGCTCATGGAGGGCCAGGAGATTCATCGGCGCGAGCCGCTGCCGGAAAGGAGACCGTCGCCTTGAGCATTACGAATCGGGCAAGGGAAGCATGGTCCAACAAGGTCACTGGAGCGGACAGCCGCCCCGCTTCGCAGTTCAAGGGTCTGGGGCTTCGGCGATGCGCTCTGGCTGTCGAGCGTCACGGACGTTATCACGGCGGGGCGGCTGTCGCTCAGTTCTGGCGTTCGGCCTTGGTAACAATTGCGAGTCTATGAAGACATCGATAACTCTTGTTTTGACAATCCTCGCTTGCACCGCCTTGGCGGGCGAGCGGTTTGTGAGCACAATCGGCACGGTTCAGAGGGAGATTCCCGCCGACAGGCTAGCGATGAACCTAGAAGTGGCGGCGACAGAGAAGACCATTGAGGCGAGTGTTGCTAGCCTTGATCGTCTTCTCGAAGAGTTCGGTGCACAGGTCGCCAAACTCGGCTATCCTGCCGCAGCGGTCGCCGTCAAGGAACGCAAGACCCAGAAAGCATGGGAGTGGGAAGGGCAGAAAAAGGTGCCGCTCGGTTTTTCTTCATCCGCGATGCTGTCGCTCAATTTGCCCGGCCTCACCAACTACAGCAAGCTCCTCAGCTACATCGGCACTCATGAAGAGTATGAAATCCGCTGGATGCGTATGAGCGGTTCCGCCGAAGGCCTGGCGCGAAGGAACGCCATCGCGGAGGCACTCCAAGCCGCACGGACAAAAGCCATACTCCTCGCGGAGGAAGGCGGAGCCAAGTTGGGCAAACTTCTCGAAGTGACGGAGGAGGAGGTTGAATTGCCGGAAGAGGGCACGGGCCGGATTCGTAATGTTGGTGACCCGCACGCGGGGACTGCGGCTTATCCGATTGAGATACTCGTTCGCGTGAGGGCAAAGTTTGAACTCAATGACAAGTAGGCCGAACCAGATCACTGGACCGAACGCGGGCGGGCCGCGTCAGTTTCCAATTCGGACGCCACTGGCCGCCCGCGTCGGTCAGTTCGGTCGTTAGGCCAAATGGAGCGCGTCCTGCCATGACCCCAAAAGTAAGCAGACGAATCAAGGCAGACCAATATCAAGGGACAGGACTCATTCGCCTGCCCACATTCGTCTGCGATCACTTGGCGGGTCGGACGGCACCGGTCGCGTCGGCAGGGCCGGCCGTTCAGAAACCATCAGGTTTTGAGTTTGTGCGCACCTTGCCTAACAAAATCACTGCACCGAACGCGGGCGGGCCGCATCGGTTGCCAATGTGGACGCACTGGGCCGCCCGCGTCGGTGAGTTCTGTCGTTGGACCAAAACCATCGAATCCATACGACCATGAAGACGCGCATCGCACTCACCGCACTCACACTGCTGGTTCTT
>JARYMD010000177.1 GCA_029907285.1 Verrucomicrobiota bacterium
GGCGGCTGGGAGATGCCTCTCAGATATGGAGGGATTATCGATGAACACCTCGCAGTCCGCCGCGCAGCCGGGTTGTTTGACATTTCGCACATGGGCGAATTGATTGTCAAAGGAGCCGGAGCTGAGTCTTTTCTGAACCGGGTGCTTACGAACAACGTCGCGAAACTTGCCGAAGGACAGGGTCAATACACATTGATGTGCAATCCCGAAGGCGGAGTTATCGATGACCTTTATGTTTACCGGTTGAAGGGGAACGAATACCTGCTGGTGGTCAACGCTGTTCGCGTTGAAGCCGACACTGAGTGGCTGGTCCAACAACTTGCTGAACAGCCGGACCTCGGCGCAGTTTGGGTCGAGAACGCATCGGAGCTGTTCGGAGCAGTGGCTTTGCAGGGGCCGGCTGCAGCTGCATTTGCAGATGAAGTTGTAAAGGGCAAATCGATGGCCGGAACGGACGTTCCCAAGGTCACCGCCCTGCAGAAAAACAGGGTCGGACAATTCATGTGGTCCGGCGCGCCAATTCAGGTCGCGCGCACAGGATACACGGGCGAGGACGGGTTTGAAATCATCGCGCCTGCGCCTCTGATTGGTGAGATTTGGGACCGCGCGCTTGAGGTTGGGAAATCGTTCGGTTTGGAGCCAGCGGGGCTCGGCGCTCGGGATACGCTCCGCACCGAGATGTGCTATCCGCTTCATGGCCATGAACTGGACGAATCCACCACACCAATCGAGGCCGGTCTTCAAAGGTTCGTGGCCTTGGACAAGGGCGGTTTTGTCGGACGCGCGCGCCTCGCAGAACAAGCCGCCCGGGGAGTGGGAAAGAAGCTTGTTGCATTTCGGCTGAGCGACAAGGGGCCGCCTCCGCGGCCTGGCTACGCATTGTTCGCTCCTGGCGAGCCGGACCAGATCGGCCAGGTAACAAGCGGGACTTACAGCCCGTCGCTCGGACTTGGGATTGGGATGGGTTACGTAACGCCCAAACACGCGGTGCCCGGCGCGCGGCTGGAGATAGCAGTGCGCGGGCGCCGACTCGAAAGCGTCGTTGTAGCAAAACCAATTTACCGGAAACAAGTTGACCCGAAGATGATTTCATGACTGGCTTTTGCGTATGAGTAATGTGCCTGGTGATCTGAAATACTCGAGGTCGCACGAATGGGTGCGGCTGGAAGGCGAAATTGCAACGGTTGGAATCACAGACCACGCCCAGCGCGAGCTGACGTCGCTGGTGTTTGTTGAATTGCCGAAGGTGGGACGCGTCCTTCGCGCGGGTGAATCTTGTGCAGTGGTTGAATCCGTAAAAGCCGCCAGTGATGTGTACTCTCCAATCAGCGGAGAAGTGACTGAAGTCAACATCGAGGTGGCAAACCGGCCTGAGTTGGTCAACACAGACCCGTACGGTGCAGGCTGGTTCTTTCGTTTGCGGATAAAGGACCCGGGCGAGATATCGGGGTTGCTTGATGCAAGTGCTTACAGCGCATTAGCGGGCTAACGCTCTTGCGTTCAGTTGGCCGTGCGGCCTCGAAAGGCACATTGGGCAGCCGATTGCGCCCTCAGGCGTCCGCACGCTGATCCGAAGACCAGGCCAAACGGCATGTTTCCCAGCCCGCCGCAGCCGGAACCAAAGTCGCCCGACGGGCGCTGACCCGGTTCCTGGTCGTTGACCGGCTGTGTGCGGCGAAGAATCGCCGCGCTCCCGCAAAGCATTGGTCTGACCGTGATCATTCGGTTGCGGTTGCTCTGCGCTGAGCATGAGACATTGACGAAGGAGGTGTCGAAGTGGTAATTGTAACGTGAACATCGCATCCGCTTATGAAACCTACTGGCGGCGGTTTGAGGTTGGTGCTCTGCGCATGGAGGCGCCAAGTGGCATCGAACGTGGCTTTCACCCTTATAGAACTGCTGGTGGTAATTGCCATCATCGCGATTTTGGCCGGCATGCTTCTGCCGGCTTTGTCGCAGGCCAAAGCAAAGGCGGAGCGTTCACTTTGCCAGAGCAACTGCCGGCAGTGGGGCATTGCGCTGCAGATGTACGCGGCGGATTTCAATGACTCGTTCCCTGACAACGGCGATGGCATGCATCTGAGCTGGATGGGGACGAACATGGCCAAGTTCTGGGCCGACTACCTCATCAAGTCCCTCAAGACGAAAGGAGAAAAAGACAAGTTCCATGTCATCTTCTGTCCGACTGACAAGTGGCATCGGGTCGCTGATTTGTGGCGCAACGACGATCCGCAGGCGGACCTCAAGCCGATTCTGACTGGTTATTTCTATCTGCCGGGACGTGTCCCGGGAAGCTGGGCTTACAACTCCGCTGGAATTGGCGACTGGCATTTTCGAAAGAAACTCGGAGGGCCACTCGCGCAAGCGCCGGTTCTGATCGACCGGTTGCAGGGAATCGGCAGTTGGAACATCAGTGCCAACAAAGGCAGCATCACGTGGTACACAACCTCGGACGGCAAGAGTGTGCCGACGGCAACCCACCGTGGAAAGGCTGGCTGCCCCACGGGCGGCAATTTTTTGTTCGAAGACGGCCATGTTGAATGGCGCGTGTTCAAAATCGATAATCCGCGCGCAACCATCGATGTGGGCTCGATGGACGGCAATTGGGTGTTGTTCTACAAAATCCCGATCAATGCCGAAACAAATCGTTGACCAGTTGGGCTGGACGTCGCGAGCGCCCTTTGGTTATGCGACAGGCCAAACGAAGCGTTGCTCGCGTTCGGCCACTGCGTTCCCATCAGCAACAAATGCGTTCAGCTTGATTGAGCTGCTGGTGGTGATCGCGATCATTGCGATCCTGAGCGGATTGCTGTTCCCCACCTTGCATCGAGCAAAGGAGCTGAGTCGCCGAATGCACTGCACAAACAACCTCCGCCAGATCGGCCTCGGCATACAGATGTACCGTGAAGAGAATGGCGATAAACCGCCGCTTTACCTGGTGAATCCGGGGAAAAACACATACGGTCTGCCCGGCGGCAACCAGCCGTACCTCGAAAAGGCCTATCTGCCCAACACAAACTCTTTCATCTGCTTGTCCGATCGCACTCAGGGTCGCATCCCGATCGACCTCGGCTGGGAATACTTCGGCGATTTCACCACCAGTTACGCTTATCACCTTGGCGCATGGTTTCAGTGCACGCAAGAAGGACGCGATTGGCTGAAACAGCAACTCGAACGCTGGCAAGCGCGGTACATCGTCGCCGCCTGCCCGTGGCATCGCCACCTCTACAGCGGCTGGACCGGAAAAACTTACGATCCTCAGAAAAGCTTCCGCCACAAGACAAACATTCGCGATCTCTGCCTGCGGTACGACGGCAGTGTGGACAGCTTCCGGTGGCCGACCACGAATTGGCACGAAGAACCGTACCTTGTTCATTGAACTCGCTGTGAGTTCATGGCATGGGTGCAGACCGCCTGTTTGAACCATGACCGAGCGGTGATTCGATCGTCAGAATCACACCGCAGATTTCAACGCTCGCGCGGATGATTGCGCTGGCAGGTGAGTATCGTTGAACCACGAAATGCTCGAAACACGCGAAAGGGTTGCAGTGACAGGCCGGGCTTTCAAGCCCTTGGATTGTGGAAGGCGATGATCGAGCGGGTCTTGTTGTGGGGCTTTGCGGGGTGCTATTGCAGCTTGAGCGGCATGTTGAGAACGGTCATGTAAAGTGCGGAAAGGGTTTTGCCTGTTCGCTGGGCAAGAAGGTCCGATCCGAACTGCAACGATGTTCGAGCCTGAAACCCGGTGACGCGCAGGCAGTACGTGCTGTTGGCCATCACGCCCAACAACTCGCCGCCCTTGCTGAACACCAGATCGCCCTTTGACGGATTGAATTTCCCTGTCAACCCTCGGAGGAAGCTGCGCTCGAGCTTCACATAATTTGGAGTGCTCAGGTCGATCTCGAACTTGCACTCCCCGTAATACCCGTCCCGTGTTCCAACCAAAACAGCGTCTTGAAACTTGAACGGGTCGGTTGAAATCGGATAAAGCTTGCCGCTCAATTGCCGGGCTTCGGTTTCTGAGACCGGGATCAGAACGACGCGCGGGTCGTGGGCATGGAAGAATATCGATTTCAAAGGAACAGCGTTGGTGCCGCGCACAAGACTGCCACTCAACCTTTCCCAGTCCGTGCCCGGGTTGGCCAAAATCAATGGTGTGTCGGTCACATGACAGATGGCAAAGATGTTCGTCCCGTCGGTCACCAGTATCGTCTGAGCTGTGGTCTCCTTGGTGATGCCAAAAAGAACCGGCCGGTAGGCAGTGAATTTCGCCTGAACGCGGTTTGTGGCGAAGTCGCTGAAGATTGCGTTGGCGGCCAGAATGCGTTGCTCGCGAATTTCCTGCGCCAATTGTTCGGAGTGGGTGGCAAGCGCCCGGACGCCTTCGACCAGTTTGGCTTTTTCCTGGCGCTCGATTTTCACCTGTTCCTGGATTGCCGCAACCTGTTCAGTGGCGCGAAGGCGTTCGACTTCGGCCACGCGGAGTTCGGTTGCCAGTCTTTGTTTTTCGGCTGAGACGACCTGGTTGCTCTCCGCGAGCTTGGCCAGTTGAACCTGGAGCGTGGCGGATTCTTCGGTGCGCTTGCGCAGCTCATTTTCCATCTCTGCGACTTTTTCCTTGGACAAGTTTGCCTCTGTCCGTTGGAGTTCGAGTTCCTGGCTGAGGGCGCGTATGCTTGCCTGGGCGAGGGCGAACTGTTGTTCGAGGCTGGCCTGTTGTTTTTGGAGGTCTGAGGCTTCGCGTTGGCGGGATTCAAGTGCCTGCATGAAGTCCTGCACCTGTTTCTCGCGCTCGTTTAGCTGGGCTTGGGCGCGCTCAGCCGCCTCGCGGGCTTGAGAAAGCTCCTGGAGCAGCAATTCGCGGTTCCTGCGTTCATCGTCGAGGGCCATCCGCATCACTGCTGCAAGGTCATTTTGGCCGTTCAACGGGCTGGTGGCGATTTCGGGCCTGGGTTTTCGTTCTGTGCCGCTTTGAGCGACCTTGTCGATGTCCACAGACGAAAAGGCGAGCAGGCTCACCAGCAGGAAATCGCAAATGACAATGAGAATCGTCCGGTTCATGACGACAAAACAGATGAAGTGGTTGGATCGGACGGGTCGAGCGCGGAGGGATCGCTTTCAGCTTCGGCTTCAAGCAGAAGTTTGCGCCGCAATGGACGCAAGCTGAATATCTTGAAGGCGGAAACGAATATGATGCCGAACGACGTCGAGGAATATGCAGCCATCAAACTGGGTTTGATGACTCCGAGCGAGACGAGGATCAGCGAAATAATTGTTCCCACGAATCCGAGGTAGATGCCTGCGTCGAAGAGGTGATCCTCATTCTCGAGCAGTTTCAGTTTGATCCTAGGCGGAAGCTGCTGGCGGCGTATTTCCGCCAGTTTGATCCGGCAGGCGGTGTAAATCAGCGCCTGTATGACAAAGAACAGCAACAATGTTAACAGACTTACTTGGTTCATAAGCGATGCAGGGGCGCTGGTGACGGCCACCGGGATTACGCCGCCCACCGTGGGCAGGCGCACTCGAAATGGAAGTTCCATTTTCTGGCTGCCTTGTGCGAGAAACGGCTCGCTCACGAGCAGAACCACCAGCAGGAATCCCAGCGCAAACAAAAACTCGCGCAACAGATGAAAGCGAGGCGGGTTCGGCAAACCCGCCAACTCCTCGGCGGGCTTCGGTTTGAAGTTTATCGCCATTGAAACAAAAAAGCCGCCGACAAGGTATAACACCCATTTCAGAGGCAAAGCCAGCCAATGCGACCTCAAGTCCAAAGACGCTGCATACTCAATAAAGCTGCCGAAAGGATCGTAGCCAAGCGCAAACAGACGCGGTTTCCATTCGTACAACTGCTGCTTGCGCCTCAGCAATTCACGCACTCCGCCTGTCCCGAACCGCATGCTCGAAGCAAGATCGCCAAACCCAGTTTCGCTGAATTTCATCAAATACTCAGCAACAGCCGCAGGTTGTCCCGAAATCAGCACCGCAGCAAACAAAACAGGCAGCCGATCGTTCGCGCGCCGTGCCAACTCAGCCAGCCTGCGCAGCGTTTCGGCGTCCTCGATGTTCGCCACAAAAGCCACCAACTGCCCCCAGTTAAGCCTCTGTCCCAGCGACAGCAAACCCAGCAGTGCCTGCTCAAGGTTCAGCGAATCCCCGCCGCGGTTTGCATCCGCTGACATGCTGAAGACTTCGCGGCTCATCCGGGGATTCAGATGCCCGGCTTCAAGGAGCAATCCGCATACACAAATTGCCACGTCAATCGCCTGCCCGGCCGATGACTGCGACGGTGAAAAGACAACGGTGTTGGTTCTTGAACGCAACTTCAACAGTTCCTGTATGGCCGGGTTCGGCGAACTCTCGAGAAGGTCAAGAGCTTGCCTGCGATTAGCTGACCTTGCCAAGAAATCGGTTAATGACTCGGAGGTTGGGGGCGTCTGTTCAGTAGAATTTGTGGGTGCAGCCGAAGACCATATGGCGCTGACGCGGCCGTACGGCTGGCTGCCCCAACGCTGCAAAGCCGGCTGCGCTTGGGTCAAATCCCTGACTGCGACGTCGAGTTTCTCTTTTCCCCAGACGCTTTGCTGTTGGGCGGTCAATTGCAGCAACTGCGCGGCCCCAAGGTTGCGCTCGGCGACCAGAGCCAGTCCCTGAGCAACCAGATCGGGCGTATTCATGCCAGCCCGATGGAGGACCGTAGAATCAACCGCCCTCAGGTGCGCCGGGACCAGCAATCCAAACACGATCGCTGTCACTCCCAAGGCCGCGAATATTGAAAACCAAATCCAACGCATCGTTCAAAATCCGCCTAAAACTACAGCACTTTCCGCGCCTCTGTAAAGGTTCGATACCGACGTCTCACAGAAAATGCTGCCAGGTTCGGCGGCGGCGCTGACATCCCTGCCCGCCCTGACGACGCATCTGAGTGATTGACAAAGGCGTTCCAAGACAAAACTCTCGCCAGTGTGAGAGCGGTCCAGATCCACTTTGTTTTGGTTGTCGTGACGGGCCTCTGCGCAATATCGGCGCACACAGCTCCGGTCAAGCCAAACATTGTCTTCATCATCTCGGACGATCATGCGTGGACCGATTACGGTTTCATTGGGCACAAATACATCGAAACGCCCAACCTCGACCGGCTCTCAACCCAGAGTGCATTGTTCAAGCGAGGGTATGTGCCGACTGCCTTGTGCCGGCCAGCCCTTGCCTCGATCGCAACCGGACTTTACGCCCACCAACACGGGATCACAGGCAACGACCCTGCCCTGCTGCCCCAAATGCGCGCAGCTTACGAAAAGAATCAGCCTGTTCAGGAACCGCCTGAATACAAAGCTCTGCGCGAAAAGCTTATCGCCAAATTCGACAAGTGCCCTTCGCTTCCGCGGCTGTTGGCCGACCATGGCTATCTGAGTTTTCAGTCGGGCAAATGGTGGGAGGGCAGTTACGCACGCGGCGGGTTTACCCACGGCATGACACGCGGGTTTCCAAACCCTGGCGGGCGTCACGGGGATGACGGCCTCAAAATCGGGCGCGAAGGCATGAAGCCGATCTTCGATTTCATTGACATGGCAGTTGCGCAAGGCAAGCCCTTTTTCATCTGGTACGCGCCATTTCTTCCCCATGAACCTCACAATCCGCCGCCGCGCCTCTTTCAAAAGTACAAGGCCAAAGGCGTGGAATCGGATCACGTTGCCAAATACTATGCAATGGTTGAGTGGTTCGATGAAACATGCGGTCAGTTGCTCGATTGTCTTTCACAAAGAGGGCTGGCCTCGAACACGTTCGTTGTGTATATAGGCGACAACGGTTGGATTCAACAGCCTGACAGCCCCGGGTTCGCACTTCGATCCAAACAATCACCGAACGAAGGCGGGGTAAGACAGCCGACAATGTTCTGTTGGCCGGGGGTTATCCGGCCGGGCGACCGTGGCATGCAGCTTTGTTCGAGCGTTGACATTGCGCCGACTGCGCTTGCAGCGGCCGGGGTTCCCGTCCCGGCAAATCTGCCGGGTTTTAATCTGCTGCCAATTCTGAAGTCGGGTGAACCCACGCCGAGGCGCGAAGTCTTCGGCGAAACGTTTGCGCACGACATCGCCGATATCGATCAACCTGAGAAGAGTCTGCTGTACCGATGGGTTGTTGAGGAAAACTGGAAACTGCTCCTGACTTACGACGGCGCGGTTGGCCGTTACGCGAAGTATCATCCGTGCGCCGAAAAGCGCCCGCAATTGTTTGATTTGATAAATGATCCGCACGAGGAGCAAAACCTAGCCGCTCAACATCCGGACATCTTGACGCGTTTGGCCACGAAACTGCAGGAATGGTGGCTCGTGAATCAGCGCAAGGTTATCACAAGCTGGACAGACCAGCCCGCCCAGTAGTTGCCGGAATCCAAGTTGCCCTGCAGGCAGTGCCCCTGTGCCTGTGCCCATTGACAGGCGGTGTCGGCCACGCCGGGCTGCGAAATATCTGCTGCGACCCGGTCACAAGGAAAAGCACCCTGATCAGGCCCCTAACCGGCGCGCCGAGGACGGCGCGCCCTGCCTGCCTGCAAGAGTCCATGCACGGTAGGGCTCACTGTCCCCAGCGAGCCGGACAAAGTGCCTGGCACTCTGTTTGCGTTTTTCAAACACCACACGGTCGTGACCGCCCTATCGACGGCGACGGAAACTGATACGGAAAAACCGACCAAACTCGTTGTTTGGGTTTTGTCCTCGGATTGCGGTGTGGCCCGCAAATTGTCCCTTGTGCCAATCCGCAGTTGCCGAAGTCTGCGGAGGAACCCCTCAA
>JARYMD010000178.1 GCA_029907285.1 Verrucomicrobiota bacterium
TCGAATTCTCGTGCTTGGTGAGTCTGCGGCGCTCGGCACACCAAATCCGTCGTTTGGTTTTGCGCGGATGCTTGGAGTGATGCTTCGCGAACGCTATCCGGAGCGGCGGTTTGAAGTTGTTAACGCTGCGATGCGGGGGATTAACTCGCACATTATTCGGCATATTGCGCATGACTGTGCGAGGCGCGCGCCCGACATTGCAATTGTTTATGCGGGCAACAATGAGGTTGTAGGATTTGCCGGGCCCGATCCGGGGTCGCCGCTTGTTCTGCAAAACCTTGCAGTGATTCGCGGGAGGCAGGTTCTGAGGCGGACGAAGCTCGCTCAGCTTTTTGATAGAGGAGCTCAGGGGCTGAAGCGATCGACGGCGGCTGAACAGGACATGGATTATTTCAGGCGACAGCGATTGGCGTTCGATGATGCGAGGCGGCAGTGTGTCTATCGCAACTTCAGATGCAACCTTGAGGATGTTTGCCGCAGTTTGACATCGGCGGGATGCCGTGTGTTGCTTTCCACGGTGCCGGTGAACGTCGTTGATTTTCCCCCGATTGGCTCGTTGCACAGGCCGTCCTTGTCGGAAACTGAGAAGGCTGAGTGGGAACGGCTGTACAAGGAAGGCGCAAGGTTGGAGCAGGCGGGCCAGACGTCTAATGCCGTTGCTTTGTATCGGCAGGCAGCGCAGATAGATGACCATTTTGCGGAGCTACACTTCCGCATGGGGCGCTCACTTTTTGTTCTGGGACAAACCGAAGAAGGGCGCTTGCATTACAAGCTCGCCCGTGACTGGGACACCCTGCAATTCCGAGCCGATTCGCGTGTCAACTACAGCATACGGGATGTTGGGAAGGAACTGAGCGGCCATGGCGTGTGGCTGGTTGATGCCGAGGAGCGGCTTGGGAACAGTTCTCTCAGCGTTGCAGGTTTGCCGGGGAACAGGCTGTTCCTTGATCACGTTCATCCGCGCTTTGACGGGGATTATCTGCTGGCTTGTGTGTTTTATGAAGCCATCACATCGGTTTTGTGTGGCGAATTGGATGGAGCCACGAAGGCCCGGCGGCCACCGCTGTCACGCGATGAGTGTGCGTCGGCCATTGCTTTCACTGGGTGGGACGAACTTGAAATTGATGCAGCGATTGCCGAGATGCTTAACAGGCCGCCGTTTCTTGACCAGCTTGACCACGAAACCCGAATCAAGCAATTGCGATCGGATTTGCAGGCAAGAGAGGCGGAGTACAAGGCCCGTGGTCTGGAGCGGGAGTTGGGGATTTACCGGCGTGCCATTGAACGGTCGCCAGACGACTGGGAATTGCACTACAACTTCGGCGTTTTATTGAGCACGCTTGGGAAGCATGAAGCGGCGATCGAGCATTTCAAAATCGTGGTGAAAGAGTTTCCTGACTCAGCATGGTGCCTGTTTCATCTTGCAGAGACTCTGGCCAAGGCGCACCGCTTCTCCGAAGCGGAGCAGCACCTGAGACGGGTTCTCGATGTTGACCCGGATTTTGTGCCGGCAAGAGAGCTTCTGCAGTTCATGGCCAAGAGCCGATGATCGGCAGAATGATTGTCAACGGATTGCTTTTTGAGCGTGTCATGATTTGTCAGTCTGGGCATGCGAGTCGTGACATCGCTCAAAAGGAATGGGCGAACTTTGGCCTTTGGATTGAAGGTGAGACTCCAAGGTGCCGAGGGGTGGGAGCATTTGCTGGAAGCCGCGAGGCGGCAGTAGTCGCGTATGAACCAGCAGTCACACGGTGTTCCAAGATTTTTATGTTGCAAAACGATGGGCCGTCGATGAGCATGAGCGCGTTCTTTGACAACGGAACGTTTGCCGGTACAGGGAACCCCGTGTGATTCGGGGACGGTTGCGCCACTGTGATGGGCTACGAGCTCCCAATGAGCCACTGCGCGTGAGCGGGAAGGCGGGGGCGAGGTTTGAGACCCGAAGTCAGGATACCTGCCGGCGAATGCTCATCAGGGTCAGCCTTGGGTGAGGTTGAACCGCTTCTCCGCAAAGGGAAGGATGAGGCCAGTTCGCCGCTTTTGTCTGGAATGTGAGATGGGCGGCGGAACTTCACGATTTCGCGCCTTCCTTCGTGATTTGCCAGGGGAAGGCGCTTTTGTTTTCTGGGCGGTTTGTGGCTTGGACGCTTTCCCCGGCCTGGTGTTTCGGGTGGACGTTGCCATGCGCGGCGGCAACGCGTGTCGCGCGTGGTTGGAATGAATGAACTCGGCAAGAAATGAAGTGAGGTAACCTATGACGTTGAGATCAAGTGAATGCATGGTTGGTTTGTTGATGTTTGTTTTGGCTGGACACCATGCTGGGGCGGCCACGTTTGATGACGTGGAGTTTTGGGTTGGGACTGGGGCGAATCGGGCGGCTCTTGTCTTGGACTGGAACGATGGCAAATCGCCGGAAGCGTTTGTGTGGGGGTACAGGTGGGATGGGGAGGCGACCGGCCTGGACATGCTGCGGGCTGTGGTTGAGGCTGATGACAGGTTATTTGCGCATGTGAGTGAACCGGGGCCGTTCGGGGTGTCGGTTTATGGGATAGGCTACGACCTCAGTGGCGACGGCGTGTTCATGGTGAATCCTGCAATTCCGTTTGATTTTGGGGGGTGGTCTGTTGGATCGGCGGATGACAGCCGAGCTGCTGTTGATGTCGGCGATCACTGGGCGGAAGGGTGGAACACTGGTTTTTGGGGTTACAGCATCAAGGGTTCAGCCGACGAACCATGGGCATCGGCGCTTACGGGTCCGTTGGGGCGCAATTTGAGCGACGGGGCGTGGGACGGCTACAGTTTTGCGCCGGGTTTCAATTTCACAGACCCGTCGGAGCCATTGCCGGCGCCTGTGCCGGAGCCGCGTGCGATTGCTTTGCTGTTGATCGGCGGGACAGTGCTGTTGAAGGCATGCACTCGGCGAGTTGCAACGGCAACCGAACGCTCCGCTAAAGACAACAGTGTTGGTTGCAACATTTCCGCGTAAACGCGGAAGTTTGGCGGCGATCGGTTGTGCTGGGCATTGGGCGATGTCAAGGCTGCAGCGAGTCAGAGTCCCGAACATGTGCTGATGTATTCGGCGCGCGAGGGACGGCGTGTCCTACCTGTATGCAAGGGTTCATGCAAGGCAGGGCTCGCTGTCCCAGCGAGCCGGAATCAGAACAGGTGGCTGGACAGAAGCATGATTGCGACGGCGGGCGTTCTTTTTGCGGGGAAGCGCAAGGTGAGGGAGCGCCCGCCATACTTTGGGCAATGTGACATGGGCATGAACGATCGAGCTGTGAGATGGTTGGTGTGGAGGGTGGTACAGAGTTTGGCTGTGGCGCTGTGGATTGCGCAGTGGCTGCAGATTGCAAACGCAGAGGGAGAGTTTGGTCAACCGAACGTGCGGGTGAGTTCGGTTCAGGGCATTCAGGATTGGTTTGGTGTCGAGGTCATTTCTGCAGAAGGACCTTTTGGGTCGGCGCCGTACGATGATCCGGACTCGATATTGGGGATGCCGGCGACGGAGTTTTATGATCCGCTGGCCGAGTTGTGGGGCGGGGCACCGGTTCGCCGTGTTAAGATTGTGGAAGGTGCATGCTATACGGATGCGACGCGAACGCGGAAGCTGGTGACGACGTTTGGTGACGGGGCTTCTGCTGTTATTCGGCTTGGGCGCGCGGTGCGGGATGATCCGGCGCATCCGTACGGGATAGATTTTATTGTGTTTGGGAACGCGTTTTTCCCGACAATTGGTTTTGCCGATGATGATTCCGATCTGAATGCGCTGATGTTGGCGGGTGGGTGTTTTTGTGAACCGCTGAAGGTTTCTGTGAGTCCGGGGTATGTTGGGCGTCCGGGGCAGAGCGCAACGGATTGGCGGACGTGGGATTGGTACACATTCGACAATGGGCCATATGCGGACAGCTTGTTTCCGACGGAGGCTTACTGGTGGGATCGGACAAACAGAGTGTGGAGTGATCGGTTGATGGATTTTCTGAAACCGGTCAATCCGGTTCTGGGAGAGCTGTTTGAATCTGCGGGTGTGCTTGGATTGAGCGTTGCCGATGCGATCGAGTTGTACGATGGCTCAGGCGGCGGAACGGGTTTTGATCTGAGAGAAACTGGTTTTGAAGAAATCCGCTATGTGAGAATCGAAGGGGGTGCAGGCATGGTTGGGGGCGAAATTGATGCAGTTGCGGTTGTGCGTCCGATGCAGCTTGGTGACAGTCTGACGATTGCTCCGGCGAACATGGGAACCGAGGGGGCGAAACTGGTGTTTCTGAAGAACGACGAGTCTGGGGAGACCGCAATTGAGATTGATGTGAAGTCTGTGAATGAGGTGGCAAGGGTATCAACTGCGCGTTTGGAGGATTTCACGGTGTTGCCGCCTATTGCAGCTGAGATGATGATTGCAGTTGATTTGGCGGTGGCGCCGATTATTTCTAGCGAGCCGGTGTCATTCGAGGCAGATGTGACGTTTCACTGTGATTCGCGGTACAGCGGCGACGGCGAGGATTTGCTGTTGCTTGGTTGGGTGGGATCAGGCTGGGTATCGGTGGATTTCAGCTTTGACGAGTCGAGGAAAACGGTCGCTGTCAAAGGGCTCAAGGAACTGACGCGTTATTTGTTGGTGCAGGTGTGCGGACCTCGAATTGCGGTGGCCAGCGAGCCTGGCCGAGTTGTTTTGGGGTTTCCTGTCATGGCTGGTTGGTTTTACACACTGGAACGGACTGCCGATCTCAAAGGATGGAATGCCGTGTGGAGCGCGAAGCCGACAGAGGCGAAGCTGGTGATGGTTGAGGATTTGGTGGCGCCAAGTGGGCATGCGTTCTACCGGGTCCGGGTTGCCCGCGGTGGGGGAGAACAGAACCAACTGGAGGGGACAAAGTGATAGCATGTCTTGGAGAGCGGCCGTTAAGCGGGCTTGGGCGCTTTTGGCGGGCTGGTGCTGTTGAAGCGGGGGCTGGATGGCGGGCAGGGCGAGCGTTTACGCTGGTTGAACTGTTGGTTGTAATTGCGGTGGTGGCTGTTTTGGCGGGTTTGCTGTTTCCGGGCATTGTGAAGTCGAAAAGCACAGCGAAGCGCGCTGTATGTTTGAGCAATCTGAGGCAGATGTGCATAGCGGCTCAGGTTTATGTGGAGGCGAACCGAGAGTACTATCCGGTCGCATACACAAATGCGGTCGAGAACGGGGTTAGTGTTGCGTATGCGTGGGACATAACCACAGTTTTGGCAAGTCCGGTTCGGGTCAAACCCGGGTTGTTGTGGGAAGGGCAGGGGACGGAGAAGATTCAGGAGTGCCCGGCTTATCGCGGTCGTGGGAATTGGGTGGTTGAAGCGCATACGGGCTACAACTACAACACCAGCTACATTGGGCATGGGCAGTTTGAGAGCATCCCATGGCCTGCGAAGGCCGGCGCGGTTTTGCAACCGACGCGGACTGTGTTATTCGGGGACGGCGAATATGGCGGTGGGGCGAACAAGTTCATGCGCGCGCCATGGCCGAATCCTGGGGATGAGACATTCAGGGGCCGTTGGGCTGGAACACAAGGTTTTCGTCATTCGGGGCTCAGCAACGCGGGGTTTTGCGACGGGCATGTGGAATCGTTGCGTGACAGGCACACATCGAACGCAGACGGAGCGGACCGAGTGGCTGAAGGGACCGGTTTTTTGTCTGCGGACAATTCGATTTACGATCTTGAGTAGCGGGGCGGGATGCGTTGCGGCAGTGCCCACGGTGACGTGGTGTCCAGATTCCGGACCGTGCTGGGTTTCCAACAAGTGCGTGGTCTTGTTTACCAGTCCAGCACGTAGGCGAAAATCAGAGGTGCGGCGATGGTGGCGTCGGACTCGATGATGAAACGGGGCGTGTCTTTGGCCAACTTACCCCATGTGATTTTTTCGTTTGGAACTGCGCCGGAGTATGATCCGTAACTTGTGGTTGAATCGCTGATTTGGCAGAAGTAAGACCACAACCGGCTCTTGATTTTGAGGTCGTATTGGAGCAGTGGGACGACGCAGATTGGGAAATCGCCGGCGATGCCGCCTCCGATCTGGAACATGCCGATGCCGCGGTGTTGTGTGACAGTGCGGTAATGTTGAACGAGCCATGTCATGTATTCGATTCCGGAACGGACAGTGTGGACGTTTTTGATGAGGCCGCGGGCGCAGGCGGCTGCGTACACATTGCCGATCGTTGAGTCTTCCCAGCCTGGCACGACCATTGGCAGGTTTTTTTCGGCGGCGGCCAGCATCCACGAATGGCTGGGGTGGATCTGGTAATATTGTTTCAGCCGTCCCCCGAGAAGCGCCTGGTAAAAGAACTCGTGCGGGAATCGCCGCTGGCCGTTGTGGTCGGCTTCGCGCCACAGGCTCAAGAGGACCTTTTCGACCCGTCTCATTGCTTTCTCTTCGGGGATGCAAACGTCTGTGACGCGGCTGAGGTGGCGTTTGCGGAGGGTCTCTTCGTCTTTTGCGGAGAGTTCGCGGTAATTGGGCACGCGGACGTAAGAATTGTGCGCGACGAGATTAAAGACATCCTCTTCGAGATTTGCGCCGGTGGAAGAAATGAGATGGACCTTGTCACGTCTGATCATTTCGGCGAGTGACACGCCGAGTTCGGCGGTGCTCATGGCTCCGGCGAGGGCGATCATCATGTGGTTGCCTGTTTGGATTTGGCGGCGATACTCGCGTGCCGCATCCAGGAGTGTTGCAGCGTTGAAATGCCGGAAATGATGTTCGATGAATCTGCCGACAGGGCCGTTGGGCAGCGATCCACTTTTCTTTGTCCGAACGCGCTTCGTCGGTAACATGATATTTCCTTGTCAGACAAAATCGGAGTCATGGTCAAGACAAAACTGATTTTTTCTGTTTTTTGTGGCGGACGTGGGTTTGAGCCGCTATTGTAGAGCGACAATTGAAAACGACCTGCGTTGCTTATGGAAATCACGTTTCATTGCCCACACTGCAAGCAGGAGCTGGCCGTGGACGCCAGTGCCGCGGGGGAGACGATTCAGTGCCCGACCTGTGAGGCGGAAATCAGTGTGCCGACCCCTGAGCTGACGGACATTCATGGGTTGAATCCCATCGCAAGCTCGGCTGCTGCAAAGGAAGAAAAACATTTTGTCGTGCCGGTGCGTGACGCGCCGCCGGAGATTCTGATCAAACAGCCGACAAAGACCGAGGAGGAACCCGGCCAGGGTGCCAAGAAACTGAAGATCAAAATATTCCGGCACAGCGATTGCATCGAAGTCGGTCATGACCGATACGAAGAGTTTGTGTCGCAATTCCTCAACAAGGTGGGGGAAGAGAATATTGTGAGCATCACGCCGCTGAGTTACACGCACATTGACATCGCAACGCAGAAGCTGATGACCGACTACGCGCTGCAGATAATTTACAGGGCGTGAGGCGGGGAAACCTTTTTTGCGGCGCGGCGGCGGGATGATGGGTGTTGTGACGGGCATGCGCTGAAAGAGATGGGGTGGCTCACTTCTTTTACGGGGATCATCATTAAGTTTGTAACTTCAAGGGATTCGTGTTGATTTTGTGCGGAGAAGACATGACGGAAGACAAGTGTTCAGGTCGGTTGGATCGGGCGAACTCGGCAGAGAGTTCCGGTTCGATGAAGGGCGATAATTGGGCCAATCTCGACGCTTTGCGGCGTGAGATAGATGCCATTGACGTGCAGATTGTGAACCTGTTGGCGCAGCGCCACGACAGGGTTCAGCAAGTGGTTTCGATCAAGAAATCGATGGGATTGCCGGTGTGGCATCCGGCGCGGGAGGAGGATTTGGTGTCTCAGAGGCGGTCACAGGCGGCGCGTGTTGGGTTGGACCCGGCTTTTGTTGAAGAGATATACCGTTGTGTGCTGAGGCAATCGCGTGTTCGGCAGACGTCGCACGTGGCGCGTGTTGCGGTGCGGCCCGGGTACAGGGTATTGATTGTGGGTGGGCGGGGCCGGATGGGTGAATACTTTGGGCGCTGGTTTCGCGAAGCGGGCTATGAGGTTCGGGTGCTTGACGTGGAAGACTGGCCGCGCGTTGATGAACTTTGCAGTGGGATTCAGCTTGCTTTGGTAAGCGTGCCGATAGACTCCACGACAGATGTGATAATGAAACTCGGCCCGCATTTGCCGTCGGATTGTGTACTGGCTGACATCACCAGTTTGAAGAGCGGGCCTGTAGCGGCAATGCTGGAAGCGCACAAAGGCCCGGTTGTGGGATTGCATCCGCTGTTCGGTCCGAGCACAACTGTGATGGATCAGCAGATAGTGGTGAGTTCGCCGGGGCGCGATCCGGCGGCGTGCCAGTGGCTTTTGGATCAGTTGAGTGTATGGGGCAACATAGTGCTGACACTTGAGGCGCAGGAGCACGACGAACTCATGGATATCATGCAAGGGGTGCGGCACTTTGCCACATTTGCGTTCGGGCGGTTTCTTGCCGAGCGGAATGTCAGCTTGTCGAAAACATTGGAGTTTTGCAGCCCGATTTACAGGTTGGAGCTTGCAATGGTTGGGCGCCTCTTTGCCCAGGACGCAAGGCTGTATGCAGGGATCATTTTGGCCTCGCAACAGCGGCGCGATCTGCTGCGCGAATTTGTGAGTTCGCTGGAAAAATCGCGGAAGATTTTGGAGGAAGGCGGGATGGAAGCGTTTTGTGCCGAGTTCGACAGGGTTGCGGACTGGTTTGGAACGTTCTGTGAGCAGGCGATGCGGGAGAGTTCGTTCCTGATTGACAAGCTGGTGGAACGGTTTTAGCCCGCATATTTCCCAGCCCGGCGCAGC
>JARYMD010000179.1 GCA_029907285.1 Verrucomicrobiota bacterium
GTTGAACGTTGAACGTTCCCAGACAGACGTCCCATTCGGTGAACCGATCGGAACGCTCAACGTCCAACGTTCAACTCACAACGTTCAACAGCGCAGCGTTCATCGACGGGCGCAGTTGTTCCCTCGGTGCCCCCGAGGTTGCTTTGGTTCCGGCTACGCCGGGCTGCGAAACATGCGGGCCGGGGAACTTCTTGTCATGCAGAGGCGGAGAAGCTACCGTCTATGGCCCGCGCCGTTTGCGAGGCATTTGGTTCTTGTCAGCCAGGAGCACACGGCACGGAGTTTGGTCAATGGCTGAGTCAGATATCCAGGAATTGTTCGCTGAGCGGATTGGCGGCCGCCTTTACGGAAAAGGCACCGCGATTTACAAGTTCGAGCAAATCAAACGCGCCAAACGCGCCGCGCTGGCGGCAAACCCGGGCGCAGAAATCCTCGATCTCGGCGTGGGTGAGCCCGATGAAATGGCGTTCCCGGAGGTTGTCGAGTTGCTGGCCCGGGAAGCGCGCAAGCCCGAAAACCGCGGGTACGCCGACAACGGCGATCATGTCCTCAAAGAAGCCGCCGCGCGGTACCTCGACAGGGTCTGCGGCGTGAAAGGAATCAACCCTGAACGCGAGGTGATTCACAGCATCGGCAGCAAAGCAGCGCTCTCGATTCTGCCGGCGGCATTGGTGAATCCCGGCGACGTTGTGTTGATGACGAGCCCGGGATATCCGGTGTTCGGCACGCACGCGCGCTATTACGGCGGAGTTGTTCACAATCTGCCGCTGCGCGAGGAGAATGAGTTTCTGCCCGACTTCGACAAAGTGCCCACAGAGACTCTTGAACGGGCGAAGGTGCTGGTTATGAACTATCCGAACAATCCCACAGGCGCCTCTGCCACGCCCGAGTTTTACGAGAAGGTCGTTTGGCTAGCGAAAAGGCACAAGTTTGTGGTTGTCTCCGATGCTGCTTACGCAGCCCTTGTGTTCGAAGGGAAACCACTGAGTTTTCTGGCGGCGCCCGGCGCAAAGGACGTCGGGGTCGAACTCCATTCGTGCAGCAAAAGCTTCAATATGACAGGCTGGCGCTGCGGATTCGTTGCCGGGAACGAACTGCTCGTTCGGGCTTACGGAGACGTCAAGGACAACACCGACAGCGGCCAGTTCCTTGCCATCCAGCACGCTGCGGCATATTGCTTTGATCACCCGGAAATAACGGAGAAAATCGCTGCCAAATACTCCCGAAGAATGGAGGGCTTGGTTCGCACACTCTGCGGAGCGGGTTTCAGCGCCAGAAAACCGAAGGCGTCGTTCTTCCTCTACGCCAAAGCCCCGCGTGCAGCTCAGCTTCCCAACGGCACACGCATCGAATTCAGGTCGGCAGAGGAAGTTTCACAGTGGCTGATACGGAATCTCCTAATTTCGACGGTGCCATGGGACGACGTTGGCGCATACCTGCGGTTCAGTGTGACCTTTGCGGCGCGCGACATCGCAGACGAACAACGCGTGTTGACCGAGCTGGGCCGGAGATTGCGGTCGGTTCAGTTCGAGTTTTGAGACCCGGCGAGGCTACGCGTCAGATCAGCGCACATGTGCAGGGCCATGTTGCCCAACTGACCGCCAAATGCGCTCTACAGCCCGACCTTCCGGAACCGGGTTTTCACGTGACGCAGATGGAATTTCAGTGAGCAAATCCTTTCGATCTCGTTCGAGTCCAAATACCGCGCGACTTCGGCATCCTGTTTGAGCTGGGAAAGGAAATCGGCGTCAGTGCGCCCGGCGTGCTTGGCCTCCCATGTCTGCATCGCGACGCGTTGGACGATTTCGTATGCCTGTTCACGCGTCAGCCCCTTCCGAATCAGCGCGAGCATCACGCCCTGCGAATGCCACAAGCCGAGCGACAGATCGAGATTCCGCCGCATGTTTTCCGGATACACCAGCAGGTTCTGCATCAGGTTCGTCAGCATCACCAGCATGTAATCCAGAAGAGCGCATGCGTCGGGGAATATTATGCGTTCAGCGGAGCTGTGGCTGATGTCGCGTTCATGCCACAGAGTCACATTCTCGAGCGCAGTGACAGCATGCCCGCGAATAACACGCGCCAACCCTGTCAAACGTTCGAATGTGATCGGATTGCGCTTATGCGGCATGGCGCTCGAACCTTTTTGGCCTTTGGCAAAGAACTCTTCGGTCTCCAAGACCTCGGTTCTTTGCAAATGGCGGAACTCTGTCGCCCATCTCTCCACACTGGCTGCGACCAGGGCGAGCGCGAGCATGAACTCGGCGTGGACGTCTCGTTGGACTATCTGGCTTGAAACGGGCGCAGGGCGCAACCCGAGTTTGCGGCAAACCTGAGCTTCAATTGCGGGCGCGAGATGCGCGTTGGTGCCGACCGCGCCGGAGATTTTGCCGACTGCGACTGTTTTGCGTGCATTTTCAAGCCGCTGCAATGCGCGGCCGAACTCGTCGTACATCAAGGCCAGCTTCAGTCCGAACGAGATTGGTTCCGCATGAATGCCGTGGCTTCGGCCGATGCACGGTGTGTCGCGATGTTCGCGAGCGCGCTTTGCGATCGCTGTCCGCAGCTCTTTAACATCGCCGATGAGCAGGTCCGCGGCCTGAACCAGTTGAGCTGCAAAGGCGGTGTCCAGAATATCGCTGCTTGTCAGGCCGAAGTGCAACCAGCGGCTTGCGGGATCGTTCACGCGCTCGGCCACGCAGGTGGTGAACGCTATGACATCGTGGTTGAGCGTGCGCTCGAGTTCCTTGCAGCGTTCGAGGTCGAACGATGCGCGGCTCTTGAGGATTTCGCAGTCTTTGCGCGGGACGAGCCCTGCGTCCGCAAGGGCTTCGACGGCCAGAAGTTCAATCTGGAGCCAGATTTCAAGTTTGCGCTGTTCAGACCACAAGTCCCGCATGGCGGGACGAGAATAACGCGGGATCATCTTCGGTTCATTTTGCTGCGAGCCATCTCAAGTATTCTGCGCTCGCGCTCGGTGAGGCTTTGTATTCCGTGCTGGCTGATTTTGTCGAGGATTGGATCGACTTCCCTGCTTATGAACTCCTCGGGCGGCAAATCCTTGTCATCAGAACCGGAGCTGCCGAAATCTCGTTTCCCCCTCGACGCGCGAGTCCGGATCAGCTCTGGCGGGCGAATTGTCCGGCGCGTCCTGGTTCGGAAAAACTGCAGCAGGTTTCCAAGAACAATGTAGTTCGCGTACGCCACCCCAAACGCCATGCCGCCCAGATGAGAGCCGTGGGCGATTCCGCTATCACCGCTCAAAAGACCCAGAACGGCCAGCACCACTTCCGCCAACAGCAGGTACTTGGCTTTGATTGACACCGGAATGATGAAGCCAAGGAGCATGGTGACCGAAGTCTCCCGGTTGAGCCACGCAAAAGCCGCTATCAGCCCAAACACGCCCGCGGATGCGCCAACCACTGGCCCAACTCCAAATTGGTGCGGCAACAACCACGCGCCCACGGCCTGCACAAGGCCGCCACAAACACCGCTCCCGAAATACAGGTTCAGGAACGCGCTGCGGCTCATGGCCATCTCCAGAGGCCGACCAAACATGTACAACATCGCGCAGTTCAGCAGGAGGTGCAAAGTCCCCGCATGCAAAAACTGGAAAGTCAACAGTTGCCAAACATGCCCGCGCGCCAAAGCACGAGAATCCAGAGCCAGCCGTTCAATGAAGTCCATCACAAACGGTTGCCGCGATTGATTCGCAATCAGAATGAGCAGGTAAACAACCGCGTTTGCAATGATGAGCACGACGCTCGTTGACCAGCGCCAGCTCGTCGGAGTGTCACGCAAATATTGTCGGTCATTCAGCATTGCGCGTTCAAGGTAGCCGCGTTAACCGCCATTTTCAACGGTCAATTGCGGTTTCCGGCCCAGCACAACCACCGATGGATACCGCAGCCGGACTGTGCCAACTGGCCTTAACCCGGCGCGGCGCATCCAATCCCTGATCTCTTTCCCGCTGTAACAGTCGCCGCCAGGAGTGTTAACCAGCATATTGATCGCAAACAAACTCGCGCCGACAGGGCCTGTCCGGCTGTTTCGCAGGACAAAATCCTTGACCGCAAGCTTGCCCCCGGGCGCGAGGGCTTGTGCTGCGCGCTCGATGAGGCGCATGTTCCACTCCGGACAATACTGGTGAACCACATTCGAAAGCAGAACGAAATCGTATGGTCCGCCCAAATCCGCCTCGAACGCGTCGCCAATCAAGGTTGTGATTTGAGCTGCCAGCTTTGCTTTCTTGACGTTGTCGCGGGCTACGGCGATTGCCTCCGCGCAATCAATCACGGTCACGTGCAGCTCCGGCCAGCGCCTCGCGAACGCTATCGCGTAAACCCCCGGTCCGCCACCTATGTCCAGCATGCGCTGTGCGCTTTGCAAATCAATCTTGGCCGCTGTTTCGGCTGCCTGGATTGATCCGGAAGCGGCCATCGCCCGGCTGAACGCCAGGGCGTCCCTGCGCAGGCGTTGATCCTCCACATCCGGCGGCACCGGCCGCCCCGTTTTGACCGCATCGAACAAGCGCGCCCAGCGCTCGTAGAGCGCTGCGTTATGAACAATCAATGCCTGTTGCGAGGCGGGCGAGTTCGCCAACAGGAACGACTGGGACAGACACGAATTTGCGTATGCGGGGCCGCGCTTGACCAAAATCCCGAGGGAAACAAGCGCATCGGACAGCATTCGTATTGCTCGCTGGTCGGCTTGGAGGGCTTTCGCGAGCTGCGCTGCGGTCATTGAACGTTTTCCAAGCGCATCAAACAAGCCAAGGCGAACGGCAACAAAGAGGACCTGCGCTGCTCGATATCCTTGGGCGATCTTGTCGATGACATGAGATGTCACGGTATTCATGGCGGGCTGAGCAAGGGAAGTTGCGATGCTGTGTTGGGGCATTTGCACAAGCGGCGCGTTTTCACCGGAGCGATTTGCCGAGCTGTGGCGGATAAAAATATCCCATCGTTTGAACAGCAACGTCGTTCCTGTAAAGGCGGTCTTGCATGAGGCAAACTCTGCGGAAAGCCGCCGGGGTCGTTGTTGTGTAAATGCGGATTTCGCCTTCGAGCGCCGTGATTATTTCCTCGCGCCAGTCCCCAATGCAGTCAGCAATTCCAACTACAGGCCCTTCGATCCGCCCGATCTCGCGGCCTGGCCACACAAAAATTCGCTGACCGACAACGTACACCTTTGTCGATCCTTCGAGCCAATAAACCGCTTTCGGGCTCAGATCGCCCAAATTGGTGTGCCCGACCAACTTGCCCGCCGCTGTGTACAGCCAGTAATTGGTTCCGCCCTTGGCTTCGCCGGCGTAACATTCCATGCCAGGCTCGGATGATATGATATCTCCGACCATTCCCTGTCCGTGCACATGGACGGTTGGTTCCGGGTTGCCCCAAATCAGGCGTCCGGTGCGGGCTTCAACGAGGCAGACGGCATTGCTGTTATGCCGCGGTTCAATGCCATGGAAGATTTCCAAGCCCGGTCTGGCCTGGTCAATGTCCGCCACATAACAAACGTCCGGATGCCCAAGCCGCGTGTTCCAGAGCGGACGGCCGTCGTCATCAATCACAGCCGCGCCGATGATCACTTCGTCTCGGCCGTCGCCATCCACGTCCGCCGCGTGCATTCCGTGCATGCCCTGACCGCGGTACGACGCGCACTCGCCGGAAGCTTCCCATCGCCACTTGAGTTTGAGGTCGGGACCGTAGGCTTCCAGTTTTATGATCGTGTAAGTGCCGCGTTCGACTATGAGGTGAGGTTGTTGACCATCCAAATACGCAATGCCGAGCAAATTCCTCGAGTAATAGTTGTAATCTTCAAAGCCGTCACGGCTCGGCCACGGCAGCCGGTGTTTCACGCGCCCGGTCAGACCATCTAGCACGACCAAAAACTCCGGACCGGACTTGACATGCCCGGTTGGTTCGCGCGGGTCTCCCTCGCCCCCCTTGCAGAACACCTCTGCTTTCCCGTCGCCATCGAGGTCGTATGCAACGATCGGCGAATACCAGATGCCCTCCTCGATTGCCCAGCCCATGTCGTACCGCCACATGAACGTGCCGTCATGCTTGTAAGCCTCGATCTTGTAAGTGTCTTCGCTCTTCTTCCAATAACCCGGCTGCTGGTACGGGTCGGTGTTGAAGTCCGGCTGTTTCACGATGAAATCCAACCGGCCGTCACCGTCCAAATCGGCCAGGCCGATTTTCTGAGCACGATAATTCCCCTGAAGCCGAATTCGGACATATCCGGGTGTGCTTTGATCGATTCTTGTGGTGCCAGTGGAATTCAAGCCGGTGGTCAAGATACGGCCGTCGGCCACGGGCACGACTCTGTAGTAGTGCCGGTTGCCCGGGATGGGATCGGAAAAATCGCACTTGTCGCGCAGCTCGGCCAGCAGGGTGCCATCGTCCCCGCTCTCGGCTCCGCCGTACACTCTGAACGCGATGTTCGGCGGGTCCTCGGCCAGCAACCGCCAGCTTATGTAATTGGCGCCGTCGGCGCGCCGCACGCCGACAACACCCCGATCCAAACGTTCGGCTGCGATCCCATGCAGCGAGGCAGCTGCGCACATCGCAGTGACCAACGCCCGGCTGCAAAGTCCGTGAGAGATAGTTCCCGGTCTCATGCTGCAGTTCCCCTACCTTGTATCGGACCTCTTCACAACAGAAAAATTCGGGTTATGGCATCAGCCGCGCATGGCACGGACGGCGCGGCCATGCACATTGTGCCAGGCACACAGTTCAACCCTGATGAGCGATAAAGTGCCTGTCACCCTATTGCCGAGGCTGGTGCCGCGGCCTGTCTCCGCGTTGTGGTTTTTGATCCACAGATTGCACCGTTGACGCGGATGGACCAAACCCAAAGCCTCCATCCGTGAAATCGGTGCCATCCGTGGCCAAAGAAATAGAGTGCCAGGCACGTTATTTGTCAGGTAGGGCGCGCCGTCCCTGGCGCGCCCTTCGGCATTCAGGCGTTTTCGGCCCGATACAGTGTGAGGCTTGTGGTTCAATCACCCCGCCGAAGACATGGCTCAAATACTCAAGATTATGATTTGGCGGTGACCCTGGCCCGGAAATCGCACCGGGCTGAAGGAACGGGTGAATCCGAGGGGGTGGCCGGTGAGATTTCCGGGCTGGCACCGTCACGTGTGAGCGTTTGACATACTTGTGGCAACATCACAAGAATACGAGCGATGAAATCAAGGACCGGCAATGCCGTGCTGTGGTTCAAGACGACTACAATCTTCTTTGCATTTTGCGCAATTCAGCAGGCCGCGTATGCGTCTGACCCTGCATGGCGAAACCTTTCGAGCAAACGAGGCGAAATCCCCGAACCGCCCGGCGGATCAACCCAGCAAACAGGCGCCGTCGTTGCAGATTTTGACAAGAACGGACTTAACGATTTCATAATCAGTTTTCGACAAAAACCGCCTGCGCTCGTATGGTACCGGCGGACAAATGCCGGTTGGGACCTCCATGTAATCGAAAAAGACTACCTCACGATTGAAGCGGGAGGCGCCGTGTGTGACATAGACGGTGATGGCGATCCGGACGTCGTTTTTGGCGGCGATTGGCAAAGCAACGAGGTCTGGTGGTGGGAAAACCCGTTTCCAAATTTCGGTAGAAACACGCCGTGGAAACGCCACATGATCAAGAAAAGCGGAAAGAACCAACATCACGACCAGTGCTTTGCCGATTTCCTTGGCACGGGCAAACCACAACTTGCATTTTGGAACCAACAGGCAAAAACGTTGTTCGTCGCTGAGATACCCCCAAACCCGAGCGAGGACAAGGAATGGCCGCGCAGTGAGGTGATCTCTGGCGCAGCACCGGGTTTGACTCCCTATACAGAGGGCTTGTCCGCATTTGATGTGGATGCCGATGGGAAACCGGATGTACTTGCCTATAACGCCTGGTACAAACGCACAGGCAAGAATGAATTCCGGCAGATTAAGGTTGCCGACTCGGGCGGTCTCATCTTTGCTGGCCATTTCAAAAAATCGAAGCATCCCCAGATCGTGATTTCGCCCGGGGACGGCAAAGGTCGTGTGATGTTCTACGAATGCGCGGGCAACCCTGAAATCCCGGGGGACTGGAAAGGCCGTGACCTGATAGGCCGGGAGGTCGTCCACGGCCACAGCTTGCAATTGGGGGACATAAATCGCGACGGTCATTTGGACATCTTCTGTGCGGAAATGGCCAAATGGAGTGAAAAGAAGCAGGAGCCGGATCATCCCGAAGCCACCGCATGGATTCTCTACGGCGACGGCAACGGAAACTTTCGGAAGACAGTCCTCGTTGTCGGACATGGCTGGCACGAAGCCCGGCTTGCGGACCTCGACGGCGACGGCGACCTTGACCTGCTCAACAAGCCTTACAACTGGGATGCGCCACGGATCGACGTGTGGCTGAACAAATAGCTGGTCCGGCTCCGCCTCACACCAAAGCACGGTGCAGCTCTGTCGTGCCGCGCCGGGCGGGCCGACTTCGAGACTTGCGGGAAAACCCGGGGCGGAATCATGCATGGCAGAACAATCCGTGGCAGAGAAATGGGGGGCAGAAAAATGGCGCCTTGGACAAGCCGCTGTTTGCTGCTGTGCCGAACATACGCCCTGGCCTGATTTTTCTGTCACTCACCATAT
>JARYMD010000017.1 GCA_029907285.1 Verrucomicrobiota bacterium
AAGGGTGTGGCATCTCATGGGATCATTCGCAACGCAATTCAGGTGTTGATCAATCTTCGGCACAGGGGTGCTTGCGGTTGTGAAGCCAATACCGGGGATGGAGCCGGCATATTGGTTCAAATGCCGCACCGGTTTTTGCAGCAGGCATGCGAAGATGCCGGAATACCCTTGCCGGACCCGGGATATTACGGTGTTGGGAATGTTTTTCTGCCTCCCGAACCTGCACATGCGGCGAAGTGCGAAAGGCGGCTGGCGGAGATTGTGGCGGAGGAAGGGCAGCAGTTGCTTGGTTGGCGGTCGGTTCCGACTAATAACAGCGGTCTTGGTGAGACTGCAAGGGCGGGCGAGCCTTTGATCAGGCAGGTTTTCATCGGAAGAGGGCGCGAGGTGAGGAGCGCGATGGATTTTGAGCGAAAACTTTACGTGATTCGTCGGCTGGCGGAAAAAGCCTTGCGGTATTCGGGGAACCGGTCAACGCAGCCTTTCTACATTTGCAGTTTGTCGCACAGGACGCTGGTTTACAAGGGCATGCTGATGGCGGAGCAGATCGAGGAATACTATCCTGATCTTTCTGATCCGGCGATGGAGAGTGCGCTTGCGCTGGTGCATTCGAGATTCAGCACGAACACATTTCCGAGCTGGGCGCGGGCGCATCCGTACCGTTATTTGTGCCACAACGGGGAGATCAACACGCTTCGGGGCAACATCAACTGGATGGAGGCGCGGCAGTCGCTGTTCGAGTCCGGGTTGTTTGGGGCCGATCTCGCCAAGGTTTTGCCGGTGTTATGTTTGGACGGGAGTGATTCTGCGATGTTGGACAACTGTTTGGAACTCCTTGTGCTTGCCGGGCGCTCTCTTCCGGAGGCGATCATGATGATGATTCCGGAGCCATGGGTTGGGCATGAGAGCATGAGCAGGGAGAAGAGAGCTTTTTACAAGTTTCACAGTTGTCTCATGGAACCGTGGGATGGCCCTGCGGCGGTCGCATTTACTGACGGGCGGTGCATAGGGGCGGTTTTGGACCGCAACGGGCTGCGTCCAGCGCGTTATTACGTGACAAGCGATGATCTGGTTATCATGGCGTCGGAGGTGGGTGTTCTTGATGTGCCGCCGGACCGGATTATTGCGAAGGAGCGGCTCAAGCCCGGCAGGATGCTGCTGATTGACACCGAGCAGGGCAGGATACTGTCTGACGAGGATATCAAGCACGCGGTGGCCAGCGAGCATCCGTATGAGCTGTGGCTCAAGGAACACATGGTGAACCTGATGGATTTGCCCGGGGGAGGGGAATCAGCGCGGCTTGACATGCCCGAGCTTCGGAAGCTGCAGCGCGCTTTTGGGTACACGTTCGAAGATGAGCGCATTCTCCTGCTTCCAATGGCAAGGGACGGCGTCGAAGCGATTGGTTCAATGGGCACAGACACGCCGCTAGCGGTGCTGAGCGACCAGCCACAACTTCTGTACAACTACTTCAAGCAGCTTTTTGCGCAGGTGACCAACCCGCCGATCGACAGCATACGCGAGGAGATTGTCACATCGACGTACGTTGCACTTGGTTCGGAGAGGAACCTGCTTGTTCCCGAGCCGAGAAGCTGTGAATTGATCGAACTGAAATCGCCGATTCTGACAAACGACGAACTTTCCAAGCTAAAGAACATGAGTCGCCCGCCATTCAAGTCAGTGACGCTCCCGATTCTTTTCAAGACGAGCCACGGAGGGGCGGGGATTGAGAAGGCACTTGAGGATTTGTGCGCGAGTGCGAAACGGGCAATCGAAGATGGGGCGAACATTCTGATTCTTTCAGACCGGGGAGTGACGCATGAACTGGCGCCGATTCCGGCGTTGCTGGCTGTCGCGGGTGTGCACCATTATCTGATCAGGGCAGGTTTGCGCGCGCGTGTTGGTCTGGTGCTCGAATCGGGGGAGCCGCGGGAGGTGCACCATTTTGCACTGCTGATTGGATATGGTTGCAGCGCGATCAATCCGTATTTGGCGTTTGAAACGATTTGCGACATGGTTGAGCGCGGATTGGTGACCGGGGTTGATAGTGTCAGGGCATGCAAGAACTACGTGAAGGCATCCGTCAAAGGCGTGGTCAAGGTCATTTCGAAGATGGGGATATCGACGACTCAGAGCTATCAGGGGGCGCAGGTGTTTGAAGCCGTTGGGCTGAACAGGCATGTTGTCCAAAAGTACTTTCCTGGCACGCCGTCACGCGTCGAAGGCGTCGGGTTGGAAGTGATCGCGCGCGAGGCACAGATGCGGATGGAACGCGCGTTTCCGGCCTTGGAAGTGGCCGGTGAGGAGCTTGATCCTGGCGGACAATACAAATTTCGGAGCAAGGCGGAGCATCATTTGCTCAATCCGGAGACGATCCACAAACTGCAGCAGGCATGTCGGGCGGGTGACTACGGGCTTTTCAAAGACTGCTCAAGCGCGGTGAATGCGGAATCAAAGCGGGTTTGCACGCTGCGTGGGTTGCTTGGGCTTCGCTATGCGCCGCACGTGATCCCTTTGGACGAAGTTGAAGCGGTGGAACAGATCATGAGGCGGTTCAAGACAGGCGCGATGTCCTACGGGTCGATCAGCAAGGAAGCGCATGAGACGCTTGCACGGGCAATGAACCGGATAGGCGGCAAGAGCAACACCGGGGAAGGCGGGGAAGACCTTGAGCGTTATGCTCCGAGGGCGGATGGCGATTCATTGAACAGCGCGATAAAGCAGGTTGCGTCCGGCAGGTTTGGGGTCACGAGCCTCTATCTGGTCAATGCGCAGGAGATACAAATCAAGATTGCGCAAGGCGCCAAACCCGGTGAAGGGGGCCAGTTGCCGGGGCAGAAAGTGTACCCATGGATAGCGCGTGTGCGGTATTCCACGCCCGGGGTGGGGTTGATTTCGCCGCCGCCGCATCATGACATTTACTCGATCGAGGACTTGGCCGAGCTCATTTACGATCTCAAGAACGCGAATCCGAATGCGCGGGTGAGTGTGAAGCTCGTTTCAGAAGTTGGGGTTGGGACGGTGGCTGCGGGCGT
Source organism: Verrucomicrobiota bacterium (assembly GCA_029907285.1). Taxonomy (GTDB): domain Bacteria; phylum Verrucomicrobiota; class Verrucomicrobiia; order Limisphaerales; family J093; genus JAAYVR01. The sequence goes on from JARYMD010000017.1 coordinate 3,036, forward strand.
TGCCAAGGCGCACGCGGACGTTGTTTTGATAAGCGGTTACGATGGCGGCACTGGCGCATCGCCACAGACCAGCATCAAACACGCTGGTTTGCCGTGGGAGCTTGGCCTTGCGGAGACGCATCAGACACTGCTTCTGAACAATCTGCGGAGCCGGATAGTGGTGGAAACCGACGGCAAGCTTCTCACCGGGAGAGACGTTGTTATTGCTGCGTTGTTGGGCGCGGAGGAATTTGGTTTTGCAACGGGGCCGTTGATTGCGCTCGGGTGTGTCATGATGCGTGTTTGCCACCTGAACACATGCCCGGTGGGAGTGGCGACCCAGGATCCGGAACTTCGCAAGTTTTTCACCGGGAAACCCGAGCATGTAGTGAACTTCATGAGGTTCATTGCTCAGGAGGTCCGCGAGATAATGGCGCAGATGGGTTTCAGGCGTTTCAATGAAATGGTGGGCAGGGTTGATCGCCTGGAAGCAAAACGCGCAATTCAGCACTGGAAAGCCAAGGGACTTGATCTCTCGAATATTCTGTACCAGCCGGACGTTGGGCCGGAGGTCGGCCGCTATTGCCAGATGCCGCAGGATCACGGGATAGACAAGTCGATGGACAAGCGCATCTTGCTCAAGCTCTGCGAGCCGGCCATCGAGCGTGGCGAGCCTGTTCGGGCCACTCTGGCAATTCGCAATGTCAATCGCGCCGTTGGCGCGCTTGTGGGGGGCGAAGTTACGCGTCGCCGAGGTGCAGAAGGTTTGCCGGAGGACACCATTCGGCTCCGGTTCAAGGGTTCTGCCGGCCAAAGCTTCGGTGCGTTCATTCCGAAGGGAATGACATTGATTCTGGAGGGCGATGCCAACGATTACGTTGGCAAGGGGCTGAGTGGCGGAAGAATAATCGTTTGCCCGCCGAAAAGTTCAATTTTCTGCTCGGAAGAGAACATCATCATTGGCAACGTTGCTTTTTATGGTGGGACGAGCGGCGAAGCCTACATACACGGCATGGCTGGCGAACGGTTTTGCGTGCGCAACAGCGGTGTTCATGCCGTTGTTGAGGCTGTTGGCGATCACGGCTGCGAATACATGACCGGAGGGAGGGTGGTTGTGTTGGGCAGGACCGGACGCAATTTTGCCGCGGGAATGACGGGTGGAATCGCGTACGTTGTGCATGAAGACGGCGGCTTTGAAACAAGATGCAATCGGCAGACGGTCAACCTTGAGAAGCTGGAAGAAGAAGAAATCGAATTCGTCCGGAAAATGATTGAGCGGCATGCGCAATGGACGGGGAGCAGACGCGCTTATGGGCTGCTTGAACATTGGGACAGGTCAGTTGATTTGATTGTGAAAGTTATACCTAACGATTACAAGCGCGCTCTCTGTTCAATGAAGAGGGTCAGAGAGAGGGGACTGGATGGTGAAGAAGCGGTGATGGCTGCGTTTGAGGAAAATGCGCGCGACCTTGCCCGGATAGGTGGTGGCTGAACGAACCTGATGGCGAGGCACAGATCGAAACGGCTGCGATGCAATCACCGGTCGAGATGGTGCGGATGAAATGAATACGGAACACAAACGTGCGCTCCAAAGGTCAGCCTGATAGTTCTGAAAAAAGCAGTTTTTTCCAATGGGCAAACCAACAGGTTTCATGGAGTACAAGCGGCAGACGCCACGGGATCGTCCGGCAGCAGAACGGGTGGGCGATTGGGACGAATTTCACCTGCCCATGCCGGAGGCGGACCTGCGCGAGCAAGCGGCGCGTTGCATGGATTGCGGGACGCCTTTTTGTCATGCTGGGATAGTGCTGAAGGGGATGGCGTGCGGCTGCCCGATTTGGAATCTGATTCCGGAGTGGAACGATTTGGTGTACCGCGGGCTTTGGCGCGAAGCGCTTGAGCGGCTGCACAAGACAAACAATTTTCCCGAATTCACCGGCCGGGTTTGCCCTGCGCCGTGTGAGGGTTCGTGTGTGCTCGGAATTCACTCTCCTCCGGTCACCATCAAGAACATCGAATGCGCCATTATCGACACTGCATGGGAAAAGGGCTGGGTGAAGCCAGCGCCTCCCAGATTCCGCAGCGGAAAACATGTTGCAATTGTCGGGTCCGGTCCTGCAGGTTTGGCTGCTGCGGCGCAATTGAACCGCGCCGGCCACTTTGTTACGGTGTTCGAAAGAGAAGATCGCATAGGCGGTCTGCTGAGGTACGGAATCCCGAACATGAAACTCGGCAAGGACATTGTTCAAAGGCGGATTGAATTGATGGCCGCCGAGGGCGTGACGTTCAAGGTGAACGTCAACGTCGGCGCTGAGGTCTCAGCAAGAGACCTGCTGAAAGATTTCGATGCCATTGTTTTGTGTGTGGGCGCCACGCAACCGAGGGACCTCAAAGTGGAAGGCAGGGAATTGCGAGGCATACACTTTGCAGTCGAGTATCTGTCGGTGAGCACACGGGCTTTGTTGAGCGGTCATGCTGCAGAGACATCAATAAGCGCTGCGGGCAAAGACGTGGTGATCATTGGCGGCGGTGACACGGGAACGGACTGTGTGGGGACGGCGCTGCGGCAGGGGTGTCGAAGTGTCGTGCAGATTGAGATTCTTCCGAAGCCGCCGGTTGCCCGCGGTGTGGACAATCCATGGCCGGAATGGCCGAAGGTGCACCGTGTGGATTACGGGCAGGAAGAAGCCGCAGAGAAATTCGGAAGCGATCCGCGCATTTATCTGACGACCGCGACAGGATTCGCTGGTGATGCCGAAGGCAATGTCAAGGGTGTGGCGACTGTCGAGGTCAGGTGGCAGCGTGAGGCGTCGGGCCGAATGAAACCTGTTGAAGTTCCCGGCACAGAAAAGCTGTTGCCTGCTCAACTGGTTCTGCTGGCGATGGGATTTGCCGGCCCTGAGACATATTTGCTGGAGCAGTTGGGGGTTCAACGTGATGCCAGGGGAAACATCCGGACCGAGCACGGGAAGTTCACGACGAGCGTGAAAGGAGTATTTGCAGCTGGGGATTGTCGGCGTGGCCAGAGCCTTGTCGTGTGGGCCATCAACGAGGGCCGCGGGGCGGCGCGCGAGTGCGATCGTTACCTCATGGGCCACACATTACTGCCATGAGAAAGTTGTCTGCCATGAAACGCGCTATTGTAGCATTGGAAGATGGGCGGTTTTTTGAAGGGGAGTCGTTCACCGGCGATGGGGAAGCGTTTGGTGAGATTGTGTTCAACACCTCGATGACCGGTTATCAGGAGATTCTGACTGATCCTTCGTATCATCAGCAAATCGTCACGTTGACCTATCCACTTGTTGGGAACTACGGGGTTCATCCTCAGGATGCAGAGTCGGCGGCTGTCCGGCCTGCCGCGTTGCTGATAGGCGAATGCAGCCGAATTCACAGCAGTTGGCGTGCGCAGGGTTCGTTGCAGGATTTTTTGTGGGCGCACGGCACAATGGGTGTCCACAACGTTGATACGCGCGCGATAACGCTGCACATTCGGTCGAAGGGCGCTATGCGCTGCGTGGTTTCCACGGTTGACCTTGATCCGCAGCGGCTTGTCGGGAAGGCGCGAGCGTGGCCCGGGTTCATAGGGCGTGACATTGCGGGCGAGGTGACGTCGCCTGTGTCGTACGAGTGGCCGGGACCGCACGGCGGAGTGTCGCCGTTTTCACCGGCGTCGGCCGATGGCGTTGGGTCATGGGACGCTGTTTTGCAGGTTGAATTGAATGGCGCGCGCCGTTTCCGGGTTGCGGTGCTTGACTGCGGGTTGAAGTTCAATCAGTTGCGCATTCTGGCGCGGCTTGGATGTGAGCTGACGGTGTTTCCGATATACACTCCGGCTGAAGAGATTCTGCGTTTTCGGCCGGACGGTTTTTTCATATCTAACGGGCCCGGGGACCCGGCGGGCATGGGGGCGGTTGCAGAAAACATCAGGAAGATTGTTGAGACCGGGCTGCCGACGTTTGGGATTTGTTTTGGGCATCAACTGCTTGGGCTGGCTTTTGGAGGGCGGACTTTCAAGCTGAAATTTGGCCATCGTGGCGCCAATCAGCCGGTGCTGGATCGCAGAACCGGATGCGTCGAAATCACCTCGCAGAACCATGGATTTGCCGTGGACATCGAGTCTTTGCCCGCGGAGATTGAAACGACGCACATCAACCTGAACGACGGCACGTCTGAGGGGATGCAACACCGGCACAAGCCGGTGTTCTCGGTGCAGTATCATCCTGAAGCTGCGCCAGGGCCGCACGATGCAGCGCCGCATTTCCGCCGGTTCATCTCGCTGATGTCAAACTGAGACCAACATGTTCGCCTCAGCCTGACAATAGCACGAAAGAGAGCATGCCAAAGCGTACCGACATTAAGAGTGTGCTGCTGATTGGGTCTGGACCGATTGTTGTCGGGCAAGCGTGCGAGTTCGACTACTCGGGTTCGCAGGCCTGCAAGGCATTGCGCGAGGAAGGGTATCGGGTCGTCCTCGTCAATTCCAATCCGGCCACAATCATGACCGACCCGTGCGTTGCGGACTGCACCTACATAGAACCAATTACACCTGAGGTCGTCGAGTCAATCATACGGAAGGAAAGGCCTGACGCATTGCTGCCGACGTTGGGCGGGCAAACGGGGCTGAACACAGCAATGGAACTTGCTGAAAGCGGTGTGCTGGACCGTTACAGTTGCGAGTTGATCGGAGCGAAAGCCGACGTGATTCGGCGAGCCGAAGACCGCGCGCAGTTCAAGAAGGCAATGGAAGGCGCGGGCTTGTCCTGTTTGCGGAGCGAGCTGGTGACGAGCGTTGCGGAGGCGGAGCGGGTTGCGGAGAGACTGGGTTACCCTGTGATTGTCCGCCCGAGCTACACGCTTGGCGGGACTGGTGGTGGGACGGCTCACAACGTGGAGGAGTTGCGGGAGATAGTTGCCGACGGGCTTGCTGCCAGCATCAGGCACAATGTTTTGATTGAGGAGTCGGTGCTCGGCTGGAAAGAATATGAACTGGAGGTGATGCGGGACCGGCACGACAACGCAGTTATCGTGTGTTCGATTGAGAATGTTGATCCAATGGGTGTTCACACGGGCGACAGCATCACTGTTGCGCCGGTGCAAACGCTGAGTGACGCCGAGTATCAGGTCATGCGTGATGCGGCAATTCGCGTGCTGCGCGCTGTGGGAGTCGAGACCGGCGGTTCAAACGTCCAGTTCGCGGTTCACCCAAAGACAGGGCGGCAGGTGGTGATTGAAATGAACCCGCGGGTGTCGCGCAGCTCGGCTTTGGCAAGCAAAGCGACAGGGTTTCCAATCGCCAAGATTGCAGCGAAACTGGCTGTTGGTTACACGCTCGATGAACTAAAGAATGACATAACGAAAAAAACACCTGCGAGCTTTGAGCCTGTGTTGGATTATTGTGTGGTAAAGATTCCCAGATTCGCCTTCGAGAAATTCCCCGGCGCAAATCCCAGGCTTGGCGTCAGCATGAAATCCGTCGGGGAGACAATGGCCATAGGCGGGAATTTCCGCGAGGCACTGCAGAAGGCGTTGCGCGGACTGGAAATTGGAGTTGACGGGCTGGACCTGAAGGCGGAACAGCGCGTGCCTACAGACCTGCTCGAGGAAGCGCTCGCGGCGCCCGCACAGGACAGGATTTTTGCGATCAAATGCGCCCTCAAGCGGGGGATGTCGGTGGAAGCGATAGCCGAAAGAACTCAAATTGATCCGTGGTTTGTTGACAACATAGCGCAGATTGTTGAGATCGAGCATGAAATCGCGGCGTTTCCGGCCGGCCGGCCGCTGAGTGTGCAATTGCTGTGGAAAGCGAAGAAATCCGGTTTTTCTGACAGGCAGATCGCTGCGCTCAGATCGTGCGAAGAGTTGGAGGTTCGGCGCTTGCGCCATGAGCTGAACGTGCGCCCGGTGTTCAGGCTGGTGGACACGTGCGCGGGCGAGTTCGAGGCGGTGACACCATATTACTACTCGACCTATTGCGGGACTGTGCAGGAAGCCCGGCGGTCGGAGCGCCCAACGGTCATGGTTGTTGGCGGCGGTCCGAACCGCATCGGACAGGGGATCGAATTCGATTACTGCTGTGTTCACGTGGTGCAAGAAATGCACGAGCTCGGTTATGAAACGGTGATGGTCAACAGCAACCCCGAAACCGTCAGCACCGACTACGACACATCTGACAAGCTGTATTTCGAGCCATTGACTCTGGAGGATTTGCTGAACATTTGTGACTTCGAGAAACCGATTGGCGTGGTTGTGCAGGTCGGCGGCCAGACGCCGCTCAACCTCGCGTTGCCACTGAAACGAGCGGGGGTGCCTATTCTCGGCACAGACCCCGAAGACATCAATCGCGCCGAAGACCGCGAGGAAACGCGGAAGCTGCTTGACGCGCTTGGAGTGAAACAGCCGGACAGCGGAACAGCTCGAACGGTCGAGGAAGCGCTGGCAGTTGCTGATCGGGTTGGATACCCGGTGATGATTCGGCCCTCGTATGTGCTTGGTGGGCGGGCGATGATGGTTGCGCACACGCCGCATGAAGCGCGGCCATTTATCCAGGCGGCATTTCATGCCAGCCCTGGTTTCCCGGTTCTTGTGGACCGTTTTCTTGACAGGGCGACCGAGGTGGATGTGGACCTGCTTTGCGACGGGCAAACGGTGTATATCGGCGGGATAATGGAGCACGTGGAGGAAGCGGGCATTCATTCCGGCGACAGCGCATGTTGCATTCCGCCGCACACGTTGCATCCTGCAACACAGCGCAGAATTGAGTCTGTTTGCAGGCGCATGGCACTCGCGTTGAATGTGAAGGGATTGATGAACGTGCAACTGGCGATCAGGGACAACGAGGTTTATGTTCTTGAAGTCAATCCGCGGGCTTCGCGCACCGTGCCTTATGTGAGCAAAGCCACGGCGGTCCCACTGGCGCGGTTTGCTGCTCGGATCATGTTTGGAATGTCGTTGGCGGGTTTCGGGCTTGGGGAGCGTCCGCCGAAACTGCCGTGGTATGCGGTCAAAGAAGCCGTTCTGCCGTTCAACAGGTTTCATGGTGTTGACCCTATCCTTGGGCCGGAAATGAAATCGACAGGCGAAGTCATGGGAGTGGGAGAAACATTTGAAGAAGCTCACTGGAAGAGCCAGATCGCCGCGGGCACCGCATTGCCAACTGAAGGGCTTGTGTTTCTCAGCCTCGCAGACCGCGACAAGAACTGGGCGGGAGAAATCGGGTGGGACCTGAACGAACTTGGCTATCGACTGGCCTGCACGCAAGGCACCGCAGAAACACTGAGAGCTGCCGGGGTTGAAGACGTCATGCTGCTTGGGAAAATCCATGAAAACAACAAGCCTGACATTCTGGATTTGATGCGCGAGAAGCGTGTTTCGCTAATAATCAACACGCCCAGCGGTGCGCGAGCGCGCTTGGATGAAGTTGGGATTCGCGCAGAGGCTGTCCAGTTGAACGTGCCGATGATCACGACTGTTGCCGGCGCCAAAGCGGCAATTCGTGCGCTGCGCCAGATGCGTGGGCGATCCTGCACGGTGAGATCGCTCCAGGAGATTTACGCGGGCGGCACCTTGCAGAACTCTGGAGGGCAAGGCTAGCAAGTCGTTTGAAACAATGAACGAATCGGAAACCACGGCTCACGAACTGCTTTTGCTTTACGAGGTCAGCAGGCGGCTGGACGATAGCCTTGACATGCGTGAAGTGGTCCAGCCCGTGCTTGAGGCACTGGCACGCCACATGGGGATGAACTATGGCACCTTGACACTCCTTCACCGTGATACCGGGCAAATACTGATCGAAGCCGCCCACGGATTGTCTGACGGCCAGTTTCGCCGTGCAAAATACCAATTGGGGGAAGGCGTGACCGGCCGGGTGATCGAGACCGGCGAACCTGTAATCGTTCCGCGCAAGAGCGAATCGCCTTTGCTTTTGGACCGCACGGGACGGGGGAAGAGCCCCGATGCTGCATTTCTCTGCGTGCCGATCAAGATCGGGCAGGAAGTTGTGGGCGCGCTGAGCGTTGACACGCCAACCAAACCCGAGGCCGAACTGCAGAACGACCTTCGATTGCTGTGCATTGTGGCGTCGATGATCGCCCAAGCTGTGAAACTCAGACGCGCCGCGCTTGAAGAACAAGAGCGGCTGGCTGACGAGAACCGCCGGTTGCGGGGCGATCTTGGCGAACGGTTCCGGCCCGCAAACATGGTGGGCAACTCGCACGAGATGCGCGAGGTTTATCAGCAGATAGCCCAGGTTGCTCCCACAAACGCAACGGTTCTGATTTGCGGCGAGACCGGCACTGGCAAGGAACTGGTTGCACAGGCGATCCACTACAACAGCGACCGTGCCGAAGGGCCGTTTGTCAGAGTCAACTGCGCAGCGCTGCCGGAAGCTTTGGTTGAAAGCGAGTTGTTCGGCCACGTGCGTGGCGCGTACACAGGAGCAGTGCGGGACCGCAAGGGCCGATTTGAATTGGCCAACGGCGGCACTCTTTTCCTTGACGAAGTTGGCGATGTCCCGCCGGCAATTCAGGTCAAGCTTCTCCGCGTATTGCAGGAGCAGGAGTTCGAAAGGGTGGGCGACACGCAGCTCATCAAAGTGAATGTGAGAGTCGTAGCCGCCACACATCGCGATCCCGCAGTCATGGTTGCCAACGGCAGGTTTCGGGAAGACCTGTTCTATCGGCTGAACGTGTTTCCAATTTATGTGCCGCCGCTCAGGCGCCGGCGCTCGGACATCATGCCGTTGGCGGAGCATTTTCTGCATTTGTACACGAAACAACAACGCTCGCGCGCAAAAGTGTTTTCGGCCGAGGCACGCCGCAGACTCATGGCGTATTCGTGGCCGGGCAATGTGCGCGAATTGGAAAACGCAGTTGAAAGGGCGGTGTTGATCTGCAACAGCGAAACAATCGATGTGCAGCATCTCCCGCCGGCACTGCAGGCAATCGAGGATGAATCGGCTGAATCAGACAACAGTCTTGCAGCCCGGGTTTCGAATCCTGAGAGGAAGCTGATCACTGAAGCCCTGCGTGCTGCCGGCGGAAACATGACTGCTGCTGCCAGCGTGTTGAGGACCACGCCCCGCATACTCGCTTATAAGATCCGGAAGCTGGGCATGGACCCATGCAGGTTCAGGTGAGAGGAGACGGGGGCCAGGAGTCAGGAGACAGGGGACAAGGGGGGCAGCAACAAGAGTTCCCATTGTAGTCACCGTTGCCGGTCTGTGCGCATTTAGAAGGGCCAAAGGCCCGGTCTATACCAGGTAGTAGTGGGCCAAATCATTGACAGTAAGTAAGGGCTGAAAGCCCGCGCTAATCCGGAGTTTCGGAGGCCGGTGTTTCGGAGTTTCAGCATAGCCGTCCCGCTTTGCAGAATGAGTTGTTGGGAAACTTCCTTTTTGGACCGAAGAATATCCGGCCCCATGTCCGCGGCTGCGGGGCAGTGGAAAGATTCACGGCGCGGCCGAGACGGCCGCGCTCCCGGCGAATATTCGGGCGCAGGATACGTGCGATCGAAACTGGTGCATGATCGGTCGTCGGATTGATGCGGCCGAGGACGGCCGCGCTCCTCGCACCGTTGTTTTTTCAAATGCCTCAGCAAGAGCGTGCCGTCCCTTCGCTTTGCGCGCGCGCGATGATGGGTGAGATGGGAATGGGAGGGGTTGGGCGAAGAACGGTGGGCAGCGGTGATTTTCAGGCAGAAAAATGCCGGGGCAGAAAAACGGAGTTTGGAGTGCTGTCCGGCAGTGGTGGGGTGCATTGGGGTGGGGACAACTTGGCGGTTGTTGGTGGAGGCGCGGGTTGCCAGTGAGGATTTGGGATGCTTGGGAGCTGCTGTGAGGCATTTATGACAAGGGATTTAAGATGCGGAAAGCCGGGTTGTGAGAGGGTTGGAAGTGGATGCAAAAAACAGTTGACTTCAGGGGGCGATGTGGGGGAGAGTGTATCGGCGTGTGGCGCAATGGGTGATCGTGCAGTTTTGTTCGCCTGTTTGCGTCGGGAACCATGGCTGAAGAAAAGGCAGTATCTGGCACGAGGTACTACGCTGTTTATGAGCACTTGGTCGATGATAAACGGCGAGTACAGATTCCTGCCAAGTGGCGGCCGCCGGTTGACCAGCCGGAGTTTGAATTCCTTCTGGTTCTCTGGCAGCCCAAGGGGCAGGAGCATCCGTGTCTGCTGGCTTTGCCGCCGCCGGTGCTGGCAGGGCTTGAAAAGAAGATCAACGATCTTTCGTTTTCGGACCTGCGAGCCGAGACGCTGCGCCGCGTGATAACGCGGAAATCCGATTCTGTTAAGCTGGACAGTGCGGGCAGGATTTGTCTGCCGCAGTGGCTTGCAGAAGCGGCCGGGATTACGCGGAAAGCGGTGTTGGTTGGGATGCTGGATCGGTTCCAGATTTGGAATCCGGACCATTACAAGGCGGTTGAGGAGCAGGACAACGCCAGAGAGCAGGAAGCGCTTGCGCTCATTTAACCATGACGAAGCCATATCAACTGTTGGTTGCGAACCAGACATTTGTTGGGTTCAGTCGCCGGCCGCGTCGGTTTAAGACCGTCGAGCCCGGATTCCTGCCCGTGTTTGGCAAATCGGCGTCGAACACGCCCGCGGCGGGTTCGGCCGCACAATGCGGTGATGAACATACCACGACAGCGGAGCAAATTGCAAATCAATGCGAGTTGCCGCTGTTCGGAGTTGCGCCTTCGGATGCAGTTGACGCGCCGAAGCCTGGTGTGTCGTTGGGTGGCAAACCGGCGTTCAAACTGCCCGAGAAACAAACCAGGAGTGAAACGCACTGTGAGGCGCGACCTGCTGTGGGTGCGCGGGGCACGACCCGGATTTGGGAAATTGTATCGGGCGGTTCATGGCGTCGTCGGCGTCGATCTGTCGGCCCGCTTGCGCAGGGTGAACTTGGTCTGACTGCGGTCAGGGTGGTTCGGAACGATCTGAGCGACGCTGACATTGAGATCGTGCAAGCGAAGCGGTTGGGTGACCGTGCTGGTGTGCAGCGCAGAATGGCTGAGCACGGTGCGGGTTCAATTCTCAGTCGGTTCCTGTCGCGATTTAAGCGGCAGCAGGCGATGCGCAGCAGCGCGTAGTGGCGCAGCAGCGCGTGGTGCATGTGCCTTGCTTTTTTCACAAGCCGGTTTTGGAGCGTGAAGTTGTGGCTGTGCTGCAGCCGCGGTCCGGGGGGGTCTATGTCGATGGGACGGTTGGGGGTGGCGGGCATGCAGCGGCGATTTTGCGTGCTGGTGCGCCTGCAGCGCGGTTGTTTGGCATAGACCGGGACGTTGAAGCTGTCGAAGCAGCCAGGGTGCGGTTGGCTGAGTTTGGTGATCGTGTTGAATTGCGTGTTGGCAACTTCGCGAATCTGGCGGACTGGGTACCGGATAGGAGTGCGGACGGCGTGTTGCTGGACCTTGGGGTAAGCAGTTACCAGCTTGAAAGTGCTGAGCGCGGATTCAGCTTTCAACTGGACGGGCCGTTGGACATGCGGTTCGACCGGTCGCAGGTGCTTACTGCAGGTGACCTTGTAAACGAACTTGATGCGCGGGAGCTTGAGCGGCTGTTCAGGGAGCTTGGGGGGGAACGGCGGGCTGGGCTGATTGCGCGCGGGATTGTCAGGGCGCGCCGTCACAAGCGGATCGAGCGAACGACCGAGCTCGCAGAATTGATAGAGCGTTTGGTGCCGCGGCGGGGGTCGTCCACGCATCCGGCGACGCGTGTGTTTCAGGCGTTGAGGATGCGGGTGAATGACGAGGAAGGTGTGTTGAGGCGGGGGCTTGTGAGTGCGTGGCGGGTGCTGCGGTCGGGCGGGCGTTTGGCAGTGATTTGTTTTCATTCTGGCGAAGAGAGGGTGGTAGGTGAGTTTGGGCGGGCGCTGGTTCGAGACTATGAAGTTGAGGGCGAGGTGGACGTGCCCGAGTTGAGGCGCCCGAGGGCGCCGTTGGCGGTGTGGGTGACCAGGAAGGCAATTGTACCTTCTGAAGGTGAAGTGGCCGGGAATGCGCGTGCGCGCAGTGCGCGTTTGCGTGTTTTGGAGAAGCTGTGAGCGAGTGAGAGTATGGCGACGAACCGGAAAAGCCGGAGCGGTATTGTGCGGCTTGGGCCGTTTTGTTTGGCGGTTTGGGCGTGCGGTTTTCTGTGTTTGTCCGGGCTTGGGTATGTTTGGCATCGGAATCGCAACGCTCAATTGAGCCGCGAGCTGCAAAGGCGAGCAGCGCACCTTGAGTGGGTCAGGAAACAAAATCAGCAACTTGATCAAGTGCTGGAGGAATTGCGGTCACCGCGGGCGCTACAATCGGCGATTCAGAAGTGGCAGCTCGGTTTGATTGCACCCGAGCAGGTGTTGTCGGTTGTTGACGCGGGTCGTGGAAGCCGGGTTGTGGTGGATGTTGGTGGTAGTTTGGCTGGCGGGCTTGGCGGGGCTGTTGCGAGCAAAGGGCTGCGCGGCGGGTTGGAATGACATGATCGATCGTGTGTCGGCAATTTTGGGAAAAGTCTGATGCTGAGTGTTGTCCCATATCGTCGGATGGCGGTGTTGGCCTCAGGTGTGACACTGGCGTTTGTTGGGCTGGTGGGATGGCTTGCGCATCTGCAGCTTCATTTTTCTGATGACGGGCCGACGCCCGAGCGGAGCACTGTTTCAAGCCGCACAGCCAGGCCGGGTCGTCGAGGTGCGATTCTGGATTGCCGGGGGACGGTTTTGGCGATGAGCGTGCCGACGAAGATGGTGTGTGCGGATCCTTCGTTGATTTTCACGCAGCATGTGGCGATTGCGAAGAATCTGGCGCCGCTTTTGCAGATGAAGGAGTCGGAACTGTTGTCCCTGATATCGCCGCGGGTTAGGACGAATGCGGCTGACGGGCGTTTGATTACCAACAGCTATGTGGTTTTGAAGCGGAAAGTGCCGATTGACGCGTGGCAGCAGGTGACACAGGCAATGGCGCGGTTGGAGGTCAAGCTTCCGGGGCGGCGGATTCGGTCGAGCCAGAAGCTGGCGCGGGACGCTCTTCGGTATCGGTCAGTTTTTGGCAGCGACGATTACCTTCGGCACTATCCGAGCGGGACGCTTGCGGCGCATGTTTTGGGGTATGTGTCGTCGGCGGAAACGAACACCGATTACGGTCCTGTGTTTGAGGACAGGGGGCTAACCGGGATTGAGCTGACGTGCGACAAGGCGTTGGCTGGTGTGCATGGCTGGGCTGGGGCCGGAGGCGGGGTTGAGCCCAAGGAAGGGCTGAACGTTGTTTTGACTTTGGATGCGACGATTCAGGCGATTGTTGAGGACGAACTTGCTGCTGCGATGAAGAAGTACTCGCCTGCGGGGGCGTGTGCGATCGCGGTTCGGCCGTTTACGGGGGACATTCTTGCGATGGCGAGCGCGCCGGCTTTTGATCCCAACTCGCCTGCGTCCGGGGTGGACGGCTGGCGGAACCGTGCGATATCTGACCTGACCGAGCCCGGGTCAACCTTCAAGATAGTCACGATAACGACGTGTCTTGAGGAAGGGATACTGACTTTGGAGGACACGGTGGATTGTGAGCATGGCCGATGGTGGTACGGGGGGGCGTGGCTTCACGATGTGCACCCCTACGATATGCTGCCTTACGAGAAAGTGATTTGCAAATCCTCGAACATAGGGACGGCCAAGGCTGCGGTTCGTTTGGGGCCGGGCCGGCTTTATCAGGCAGTGCGGAATTTTGGTTTTGGGCAGCGCACCGGGATACCGTTGCCGGCCGAGGCAGCGGGCGTGATTCGGCCGACAAACCAATGGAGCAAGCTGTCGATAACGCGGGTGCCGATAGGACAGGAAGTGAGTGCGACTCCGCTTCAGATGGTGCTGGCGATGTCAGCTATTGCGAATGGCGGGACGCTGATGAGTCCGCGGTTGATTGACCGGTTGGAGGATTCTGGGGGCCGGGTGATTGTGCAGTACCCGGCCAATGCGGTGAGGCGTGTTGCCAGCGAACGTGTATGCCGGGACATGGTTCGTGCTTTGAAGAAGGCGGTGAGCCGCGAGGGCACGGCATCGGCGGCTGAACTGGAGTCGTACACGGTTGCCGGGAAGACGGGCACTGCGCAGAAGTTTGTGGATGGCACGTACAAGTCGGGGAAGTATTACGCATCGTTCATAGGATTTTTCCCGGCGGATCGTCCTGCTGTATGCATTGTGGTTGGGATTGATGAGCCTGATCGCCGTGTTGGTTACATGGGCGGGACGGTTGCGGCGCCTGTTTTTAAAGCGATGGCGGAGCGGATAGCGGCCTATTTGCATTTGCCGCCTGACAAACCATCGGACGCGCCGGGCACGGGGCAGACACCTGCGCTGGCTGCGCGGGAGCGTGTGGAACCGGCGCCCAAGGTTGCAAGGCAATAAGGAAAATCAAATGAGAACGCAGATATCACTCAGAGAAATTTTGGACGGGAAACCTGCGCAGACCTTTGGCGGTGCATTGGATGTCCCGGTGGCGGATTTGCAGTATGACGTGAGGAAAGTCAGGCATGGGTCTGCATTTTTCGCTTTTCCGGGCGTGGCTGGTGACGGTCACAATCACATTACGACTGCGCTTGAGCGGGGGGCGGTGGCGATTGTGTATGAGCGGCCGATGTTTCGTCCGCCGAGGGTTGCTGCAGTCCGCGTTCGGGATTCGAGAATGGCGATGGCTCGTGCGGCGGAGGTTTTCTATGGGCATCCTGAGAGACAATTGACGGTGATTGGGGTGACGGGTGGCGAGGCTCGGAGCAGCGGGGCTTTTCTTGTCAGACGACTGTTACAGAAAGCCGGGGTCGAGAGTGGACTGGTTGGGAGCATAGTTGATGAATATGGTGAAAGGGCGATCCCGAAGTTCGGTGTGATGCCGGAGGCGCTGGATGCGCAGAGGCTGATGGTTGGGATGGTGCGGGGCGGTTGTGCTGCATGCGTGTTGGAGGTTCGGCCATGGAACGTTGTGGCGCAGAACTCGGTCACGGTGCGGTGCGATATTGCGGTGTTTGTGCATGGGATGGGACAGGCAACCGGCTTTGGGACACAGCGTGGCGGAGCGTCGGAGTCGTGTGTCTTGGGGCTGGCGCCCAAGGCCGGGCAGAAGCGGTTTTCGGCGGTTGTTTGTGACCATGACGATGCTGCGGCAGCGGCCTGTGGCAGGTCGGTCCGTGCAAGTAGAATAGTGACTTGCGGGACGAGCCAGTCGTCGGCTGTGCACTTGCAGGAATGTTGGCTTCACACCGATGGTGCGCGGCTGCGATTGAAAGTGCCCGGCGGGCTGATTTCGGCGGCGGTGCCGATACTGCATCGTGACGATCTTCGGGCATTGGTTGGTGCGGTCGGCGTTGCTGTTGCTTTTGATGTGCCGTTGTGTTCCTTGCGCGATGCGTTGGCGGATGTGACGGCTGTTCCCGGTCATTTGGAGCCTGTTGATTGCGGGCAGCCGTTCAGGGTTTTTGTGGATTCAGCGCGGAGGAAGACCGGGTTGAGCAAGGCGCTTGCGGTTTTGAGGCAGACAGGGCGCGGTCGGCTGTTGTTGGTGTTCGGGGCTGGGGCGGATCACACACATGACGAGCGTGTGGAGCTGGGCGAAGTGGCGGCGCGATTGGTGGACCACGCGATAGTGACCGCGGACAATCCATGTTGCGAGTCGCCTGAAGAAATTGCATCCGAGGTGCTGAGCGGGATGCGGCGCATCAAGTCGGCCGGATTTGAGATCGAGTGCGACCGGCGGGCGGCGATTGCAAAGGCGATGAACATGGCGAAGCGAGGCGACACAATCCTGATAGCGGGGAAGGGGCATGTGACCTGTCAGGAGGTCAATCATGCCATTGTGCCGTTTGACGACCGGGTTTACGTTCGAGAAAGCCTTGAAGTCACTGAAAGCCTTGAACGCTCTGGGCATTGCTGAGCTTGAGCTTATAAATCGCTGATTGTTTTGTGGAAGATGGAACCGAGGCCGATACACGAACTGGCGGCGAGCTGCGGCGGGCAGGTGATGCGCGGCGATGCGCATGCGATTGCCCGGCGGGTTGTAATTGACTCGCGCCATGTACAGGCCGGGGACCTGTTTGTGGCGATTCGGGGCGAGCGGCACGACGGGCACCTGTTTGTTGCTGAGGCGGTGCAACGCGGTGCCGTGGGGGTGGTGGTTGAATCCGGCGCCAACGTCAGCGGGACACTTGATTGCTGCGTCGTGCGTGTGGAAGACACTCGTCGTGCGCTTGGGGATATGGCGTCGTGGCACCGGCGTGCGTTTTGCATTCCCGTGGTTGCGGTGGTTGGGTCGAATGGGAAGACCACGACGAAGAACCTTGTTGCGGGGGTGCTGGCGGCGCGGTTTCGAACCTTGTTCAGCGAAGCGAGTTTCAACAATGACATTGGCGTTCCGCTGACGCTGCTCGGGCTTGACGGGTCGCATGAAGCGGCGGTGGTTGAGGCGGGGACGAACCACCCTGGCGAGCTGGCGCCGTTGCTGGAGATGATTCGGCCGACTGTGGGTGTGTTGACCGGGATAGGACGGGAACACCTTGAGTTTTTCGGGGATTTGGACGGTGTGTTGGACGAGGAAGGTGTTATAGGCGAGCATGTGGATGGCGGCGGGATTCTGTTTGTGAACGCCGACGCACCGGGGATTGAACGTGTGACCGGGCGAGCGCGCGTGCCGGTTGTGCGCGTTGGCTGTGGTGGATCGGCTGAATGGCGGGTGCTGTCGGCAGTGGTCGGCGATGAAGGGACAGAATTTGCGATGCTTGCGCCGGTGCGCGAGTACGAGGGCAAGTACAAGCTCAGGCTGCTTGGGAAGCATCAGGCTGTGAATGCGGCGCTGGCGGTTGCCATTGGAGCGAGACTTGGATTGAACAGGGACGAGGTCGTGTCGGGGTTGTTATCGTGCGCGGCGGCGGCGCATCGCATGCAGATGCAGAAGATTGGCGGTGTTCGTGTGTTGGACGACACTTACAACGCGAATGCGGATTCGATGCGTGCGGCGCTGGACACGTTGAAGGAACTTCCGTGCAGGGGGCGCCGGATTGCAGTGTTGGGCGAGATGTGCGAGCAAGGTTTGCAGAGCGAAGCGTTGCATGCGGAGGTGGGCGGTTATGCTGCGAGCGCGGGGGTTTCGCACATTTTTGCTGTCGGGCGATGGGCGTGTGTTTATGGGGGGGCGGCACGTCGGGCGGGGCCGGTTGAGGTTTGGGAGTTTGATGACAAGCGGGCGGCTGCGGGTGCGTTGTGTGATTTTGTGCGGGATGGGGATTTGGTTCTTGTGAAAGCGTCGCGGGTGATGAGAATGGAGGACATTGTGGAAGCTGTGCGGCTGCGATGTGAAGGGGCGGGAGGCAGCGCTTGTGCCGGGAGTGACTGGGATGGCGAGTGCGGGTGTTTGCGCAGTGATGGAAAGCCGAGCGTTGACGGTGTGTTGGGCGGCGTGAGAACGGAGCGTTGAGAGGCGGCGAGGTGTTCTATTACTTGAGCCAGTATTTGTTGGAAGAAACAGCCGGGACCGAGCTGGGCGATCTGCTCTCGCCGTTGCGTGTGTTTCGGTACATCACGTTTCGGACAGCGGGCGGGGCATTGACGGCGTTGCTATTGAGTTTGTGGTTTGGGCCTGCGGTGATTGCGTGGTTGAAGCGGCTGTGCATGGGGCAGAATTACAAGGACGCCGCAGAGGAAGCGGGCGATTTGAAGGCGCGGATAGTTGACAAGCGCGGCACGCCGACGATGGGCGGGCTGTTGATAGTGGTGGCGATTGATTTGTCGGCGTTGCTGTGGGCGCAGTGGAATCAATTGACGGTGTTGAGCTTGTTGGCGCTGCTGGTTCTTGCGCTGGTTGGGTTTGTTGATGACTATGTGAAGATAGCGCACCAGTCCAACAAGGGGATCAATGCGAAAGTGAAGCTGTCCGTTCAATTCCTGCTGGCGCTGTTTGTGGCGTTTTATCTGTATAACGATCCGCACATGCGGAAACTTGTGACGGAGGTTGTGTTGCCGTTTTGGAAATACCCGGTGACATCGGGCGGGGCGGTTTTGGGGATTGCGGTGACTGTATTGACGATAGTTGGGAGTTCAAATGCAGTGAATTTGACGGACGGGTTGGACGGGTTGGCGATTGGGTGCACGGCGATTGTGGTGATGGTTTTCCTTGTGTTGACGTACGTAGCGGGGCATGCGCGGTTTGCGGCGTATCTGCAGGTGCCGTACGTGGCCGGGGCCGGGGAACTGACGGTGCTGTGCGGAGCGGTGTTTGGGGCGTCGTTGGGGTTTCTCTGGTTCAACTGTCATCCTGCGCAGGTATTCATGGGTGACACGGGGTCACTGGCGTTGGGCGGTTTGTTGGGGATAATAGCTGTGCTGATACAGCAACCGTTTGCGCTGTTCATTGCCGGTGGGGTGTTTGTGTTGGAGGCGGTTTCGGTGATTCTGCAGGTGCTTTCAGCGAAGTACAGCAGGAAATACCTGAAGACGGACAAGAGGATTTTTTTGAGGGCGCCGATACATCATCACTTTGAGAAGAAGGGCTGGTACGAGTCGAAGGTGGTAATTCGTTTTTACATATTGAGCATTTTGTGTGCTGTGGTGGCGCTGGCGACGCTCAAGATGCGGTGAGAACTGCCGCAATCTGCTGGAAGCGGGATGAGAACAGTGCGTCGGGACAATGCGATTGAAAGCGTGTGTGCGGTGCGATGTCAAATGCCGCGCCCGGTGGACAACTGCATTGTGTTGGCGCGGGGGCATAATCGCCGTGAGCGTGGGTTGTTTTGCGTCTTGCGCTGTGGTGATGTTGGTGATAGGAAACGGTGTTGTGACGAAGGCACGGGTGCGATGCGCCAAAGACTGAGGCGTGCGGCCCGTTGTGATTCTGCGATGCTTCCGAACCACCAATGGGAAAGCGTGGTGTTGGGGCTGGCGACCACGCGAGCTGCGGTGGCTGTTGATTCCGACGATGGCGTTGGTACCACCGGAAAGGCGGGTGTGACGCGCATTTTTTCGTTGGTTGTTCGGTCGCGGGGAACCGGAGTTGAAATTTTGCGCCGGACTGTTGCGCGGGAAGTTGTCGGCGGCAAAGGAATTGTTGAACAGTGTCCTGCGCACAATGAGTTTGGGCTGTTTAGAGAGTTTAGAGAGCGAGGCATAAAATGAGTACAATGTCACCCATAACGACACTCAGCGGGCGACAAGCCAATCGGAGGGCGAACTTCCGGCTGACTGTCATAACGATGTTTGCGATACACAGCGTGTTTCTGGCGGGGCTGCTGTTGCAGGGGTGCAAACGCCCGAGCAGCGGTCCGCCGTTGGCTGGCGGCGGTGCAGACACGAACCTCGCAAGGCCGCCGTCCTACGATCTCGGCACAGTTGGCCAGCAGACACCGCAGGCGGGCCAAACCAGCGTTGTTGATACGACGACGGCACAGTTGCAAGGTATGACCGGATTGGTGCAGCAAACCCAGCCGCAGCAGATGCAGCCGCAGCGAATTGTGACCGAGCCACAACCGGGTTTGCAGCCCGCTCCTGCCGGGCCGACGGAATACATTGTCAAACCGGGCGATGTGCCGTTTAACATTGCCAAGGAGCACGGAGTGACGCTGACAGCTTTCATGAAAGCGAATCCAGGGCTTGATCCGCGGAAGCTCAAGGTTGGGCAGAAAGTGCAGATTCCAGCGCCCGAACCGAGTCAGAAAACGGCCGAGGGTGTTGAATCGCAGGCTGGGACTGAAGGCGGTCTTGTGCATGTGGTCAAGGGCGGCGAGAACCTGACCAGGATAGCGAAGCGGTATGGGGTTGCTGTTTCGGACATACGCACAGCGAACAACTTGAAGTCTGACAAGATTGTTGTTGGCCAGAAACTGAGAATTCCCGGGGCGCGCAGTGGAGAAGGGACAACGACCACAAAAGGGACGACCGAGACCAAGACGGGGAGCGGCACTGGCTCGCTGGTTTTGCCTCCGGGCCAATGACCGGGCGCATGCCGTTGACTTTGTTCGCCATATGATTTGGCGGGGAGCGGCGGGGTGCAGTTGTGCGAAGTGCCGGGGTGCGGTGCGGTGATGGTGGGGAACGGGTCGCGTGGGTGAGGTGCGGTTGAGAGGATTGACGAAGCGCGATGAAGCGGGTTGCGACAGTGATGATTATTGCGGTGCTTGCACTGCTGTCGCTTGGTTTGGTGATGCTTTACAGCGTGAGTCCGCCGCATGCGAGCATGCGGTTGCTGTCGCGGCAACTGGTTGCGGGTGGGCTTGGGATGGTGGGGGCGGTGACGATGGTTGTGGTGGGTTACAGGAGGCTGAGATACGCATCAGTGGTTTTGTACCTGATT
>JARYMD010000180.1 GCA_029907285.1 Verrucomicrobiota bacterium
AATGCTGGGACCTTGTGCGGACTTCGGAACAGACCGGCATCCCCTGCATGATGCTGGAGAACGTCTGTTATTATGAAAACGTGTTGGCTTTGCTCCGAATGATCCGCGAGGGGTTGTTCGGCGAAATCCAGCATTGCGAGGCGGGTTACCAGCATGACTGCCGTTCAATCATGTTCGATGAAACCGGCCATCTCACATGGCGCGGACA
Source organism: Verrucomicrobiota bacterium (assembly GCA_029907285.1). GTDB lineage: Bacteria > Verrucomicrobiota > Verrucomicrobiia > Limisphaerales > J093 > JAAYVR01. The sequence continues at coordinate 209 of JARYMD010000180.1, forward strand.
ACACGTCCTGACAAAGAACGGCAACCTTTACCCGACGCATCCGCTCGGACCGATCGCGCAGTGGATGAACATAAACCGCGGTGACAGGTTCGTTTCGTTAACCAGCGTCAGCACGCCTGCGCGTGGGCTGCAGGAATATGCCGGCAAACGGTTCGGCGCCGACCATCCCGCGGCCAAACGCCGCTACGCATTGGGCGATATCAACACCACTCTTCTGATGACAGCTTCTGGCCGGACAGTGACGCTCTACTTCAACCTTGTTACACACCGGCCTTATGATCTCATCCTTCGATTGGAAGGCGTCAAAGGCATCTACCTGGGCACGACCGATCGCATCTGCCTCGAAACGGAAAACAACGGCGCGCATGAATGGGAACCGTTCGCGCCATATCAGAAGCGATTTGAGCACCCGCTCTGGGCGGCCATGCGCGCCCCGGCGTTGAGCAGCGGCGGCCACGGCGGCGCCGAGTACCTCATGTTCCACGATTTCCTGAAAAGCGCCCGGTCAAAGGCATCAGGAGCGCAGGATGTCTATGACGCAGTCACATGGTCAGCCGTGTTTCCGCTCAGCATTCAATCGGTGGCAAAAGGCGGGCAACCGGTCGAGTTCCCCGATTTCACCGCCAACCGGTGGAAAACCAATCCACCGCTGCCGGTGTACGGTGCCTGAGCCCCTGGCGTTTCGAGAACCGTTCGCCCTTTCATCTCCCGTTGTACGCATCACGCATCACGCATCACGCATCACGCTCAGGATTTGTGTGATGGAAACAGGCCGTCTGATCGGGCGCCGCGTTTCTGCGGCCGGGGACGGCCGCGCTCCCGACGCTGTTGTTGCAGCAGAGCGCTGTTGTGCTAACCTCAAGACTGTCCGGTGTGAATGGGATTCCTCAAATATTGTGTTGCAACTGTTCACAAGCCCGTCTCTTGCAGTCTGAGGTTCGGGCCGCAGTCAAACAGTGCCTTGCAAGTGCCGGGATAGAGTTCATCGCAGTCAAAGACCTGTGCGGACTGGCAGCGCGGCGCGACTCGTTGCTGCAGAACTTTGCGCGCGGGAATCCGTATGCAGTTGTTGCGTGTTACCCGCGCGCAGTACGATGGCTTTTTGCGGCAGCGGATGCGTCTCTCCCGGAAAACAGCGTAACAATTCTGAATCTGCGCACACTCTCTGTCGGCGAAGCAGCGGAAGCTGCGCACAAGCTTGTTGGCGCCATAGCCATTCCGCAGACTTCGCAAACAGCCGGCATCAACAACGGCGACTCAAACCCGGATGCGTGGGATGCGGCTGATTGGCCGCCGTGGTTCCCTGTCATCGATTACAGCAGATGCAGCAACTGCCACCAGTGTCTCAGCTTTTGTTTGTTCGGTGTGTACGGCCTCGACAAGGACAATCGCGTCAGAGTCACCAATCCGACAGCCTGCAAAACCAATTGCCCGGCATGCGCGCGTGTCTGCCCGCAGGCAGCGATCATCTTCCCAAAGTACAAGTCGTCCCCCATCAACGGCGATGAAGTATCGCCCGAAGACATAAAACGCGAGAGCATGAAAACCGACATTGCGGGGCTGCTCCGTGAAGACGTCTATGCAGCACTAAGAGCACGAAGCCAGCGAAATCGGCCGAGATTTGCGCTCGAATTCGATGCCGACAAGGCGGCCATGGAACGCTGCAAGTGCGCTGCACAGTCGAGTGACCACCACAAAGCCCTGCTTGCTGCTCTGGATTCAATCCCTAATCTCAAGAGGACAACGCCGGACACCAACAACGCACCCCAGGAGCCGAGCCCAACCATGCAACCTCACCCAACCGCCGAAAACCAAAGACCGGCCGCAACAACGGAACCAACCGATGTCGAGCTCGTCGCCAAAGCAAAAGCCGGCGACTTGTCCGCATTTGAATCTCTTGTGACAAGGCATGAGCGGCGCATCTATTCGCTCGCTTTCCGTATTCTGCAGCATCAGCAGGACGCAGAGGATGTCACACAGCAGACTTTCCTCAGCGCTCTCGAGCACCTCTCCGGTTTCCGTGAAGAAGCGAGCTTCGCCACGTGGCTCTCCAGAATCGCCACGCACGCCGCGCTGAAAGTGATCCGGAAACGCCGTGCCACGGAATACCATGCTGATGAAGAGCCGCACGTCGGGAACGAAGAACACGAGCCGCTGCCGCATCCGGAGTTCATAGCGGATTGGTCACAATCTCCCGAACACCTTGCACAGCAAAACGAAACGCGGCGGTTGATCGAACAAGCCCTGCAGGAGCTCGACGACAAGCACCGGCTGGTGTTTATCTTGCGCGATGTCGAGGGCTTGTCCGTAAAGGACACAGCCGCAACTCTTGGCATCAGCGAAGTAAACGTCAAAGTGCGGCTGATGCGCGCCCGGCTCCGGCTTCGCGAGCGGTTGACGAGAGCTTTTGGTGATCCGGCGCGTCAATTGGCGCCGCATGATCACGACGGCGATGAGATGGACGCGTAACCTTTATGGCTGCGAGGGCTCAACTATTAGGTAAGCCCTGTTAGGCAGGCCGTCGGAGCAAAACCGGGTGTGGCAATTGCGGCAGAACCATGATCAAAGGCTTGAGACCTGGATGAATTTGGCTTGCTGCAACTGCGCGCCACCCGAGGCGGATTTGTGCAATCGACACAACGGAAAGCGGCCACAGCCCGATCCGCATGCCGGAACCCGGCGGTTTGGCGGCGGAAACAACGATGCACACTGGCCTTTCGACCGGGGAAATACAGACGATGAAATGCGAAAAACTGCTGGCACTGCTTAATGATTACATCGACGGCGATGTTCAGCCCGGCATTTGCGCCGAGCTGGAACAGCATCTTGCCTCGTGCAACCCATGCCATGTCGTCGTGGACACGGTCAGGAAAACGATCACACTTTACAAGTCAGGCCAACCTTACGAGCTCCCGCCAGGTTTCAGGGATCGATTGCACGCCGAACTGCGCGCGCGATGGAAACAGTCAAAGCCGGGTTCGTCATCCGAAAACAAAGGTTGAAAAACAAAGATTGACGCCCGGCTGTATATTGCTTCCCCAAAGCTCTTCAGCTACACTTTCGCCTCTTTTCATTCAACAAAACCAATGCCACCAAAGACTCTGGTTGTAGTCGGCGGCGTCGCAGGCGGTGCAAGCGCCGCGGCTCGTGCCCGCCGCCTTTCGGAAGACGCAAACATAATAGTATTTGAACGGGGACCGCATGTCTCGTTTGCAAACTGTGGGCTCCCGTATTTTGTCGGGGGCGAAATCCAATCGCGTGAATCGTTGCTTCTTCACACCCCGGCCACGCTGAAACAGCGGTTCAATCTCGACGTGCGCATCAAGACTGAAATCGTCGCCATTGATCGCAAGGCGAAACGCCTGAAAGCGCGCGAGCTTGATTCGGGTCGGGAGTACTACCAGCAATACGACGCTGCCATCCTATCGACCGGCGCGGTTCCGATCCGCCCTCCGATCCCCGGCATAGAGCGGCCGGGGCATTTCGCTGTGCGAAATGTGCCGGACGCAGATGCAATAGTGGCATGGCTCGACAACCCCGACACAAAGCGGGCTGTGGTGGTTGGCGGAGGTTACATCGGCCTTGAAATGGCCGAACAACTCAAACGCCGCGGACTCGACGTCGCAATAGTCGAGGCCTTGGACCAGGTCTTGGCCACATTCGACATCGAGATGGCGCGCATGATCGAGCTCGAACTCGAGAGCAAGGGGATAAAACTGTTTCTGAACAGTCCGGTGGTCGGCTTTGAAGAACCGACAGCCTCAGATTCCGCCCGGGCCTCGATGGTGCTACTGAAAGACGGCCGCAAACTGCCTGCCGACATTGTGGTTCTTGCGCTCGGGGTGCGCCCGGACATCAGGCTTGCCAGCGACGCCGGGCTTGAAATAGGCGCCCGCGGAGGCATACGCGTTGATGAATGCATGCGGACCAGTGACCCGCACATTTGGGCCGTCGGCGATGCCGTCGAAGTGCGCGACCTCGTTACCGGCGAGTGGACGCTGATCCCTCTGGCGGGGCCGGCCAGCCGCCAGGGACGCATTGCTGCGGACAATGTGTTCGGGCTTCAATCGCATTACGCAGGCTCATTGGGCACGTCCATTGTTGGTGTTTTCGGAATCGTCGCCGCCGGCACCGGCGCGAATGAAAAGTGCCTGCGCCGAGCAGGCATCCGCTTCGAAGCCATTCACCTTCATCCGCCATCGCATGCGACTTATTATCCCGGCGCTTCAACAGTCACGCTCAAGATTCTTTTTGCGTCCGAGTCCGGCCTGTTGCTTGGCGCACAAGCGGTGGGACGGGATGGCGTGGACAAACGCATCGATGTTCTCGCCACCGCCATCAAGGCCAAAATGACGGTTGACGACCTTGCTGGGCTTGAACTCGCTTACGCGCCGCCTTTTGGCTCGGCCAAAGACCCGGTTAATCTCGCAGGAATGGCGGCGCAGAACATAATGCGCGGTTACGCCCGCCATGTTCACTGGGACGAGTTGGGCAGCATCGACCTGTCAGACACAGTGCTGCTGGATGTTCGCACGACGCTCGAGCACGAAGCCGGTTGCATTCCCGGCTCGATTCACATTCCGTTGGAAGAATTGCGCGATCGGCTGCCGGAGCTTCCGCGGGACAAGGAAATAGTGGCCTACTGCCGGAGCGGCCAACGCTCTTATTATGCTTGCCGGATTTTGACACAACGAGGATACAAGGCCCGGAATCTTTCCGGGTCTTACCTGACGTGGTATTACGCTTGCAACGCGTCATAAGATGATGGGCCGGCCACAGGCTGCAGGCCGCGTCGAGCCATGAAAGCCTCGAAAAAGCTGATGGTCACCGGCGCACGCGGTTTTGTTGCCGGCAACGTCATTGCGCGCGCCCTGAAGGATTGGGAAGTGCATGCCCTGTCGCGGGGCGAACCATTGTTCGAGCATCCCGCTTTGAAATGGCATGTTGCGGCTTCGACAGGCGAAACCGATTTGGCGCGTGTTTTCCAGCAAGTGATGCCGGACGTTGTCATTCACACTGCTGCAATTGCCAACATAGACTTCTGCGAGGCAAACCCGGCTCTCGCTCGCAAGGCCAACGTCGAAATGACCGCTGTCCTCGCCGGCCTGTGCGAAAGCAGCGGGTCGAAGCTGGTGTTTTGCTCGACAGACAACGTTTTCGACGGCGAGCGGGCGCCATACTGCGAAGACGATTTGCCCGCGCCGGTCAATTTTTACGGGCAAACCAAGTTCGAGGCTGAGAGAATTGTCGCACGCGCCGGGAAAAGCGCCTTGATCGCCAGGCTCGCTTTCGTGGTGGGGTTCCCCGCATTTGGGCCCTGCAACTCGTTCCTGAGCAGAGTGGTCGAATCGATCCAATCAGCACAGCAGTTGTGCGCGCCGGAGAACGAATTCAGAACCCCGATCGACGTCATCAGCGCCAGTCGCGCGCTTCTCGAACTGGCTGACGGAGAGCACGCCGGTGTGTTTCACCTTGCGGGTAATGACCGATTGAACAGGTTCGAGCTGCTTCAGGAAATAGTGCGCGTCCTTCGCCTGCCACCGTGCAGAATCACCACGGTCGATCCATCCCAGGTCCGATCCAGAGCGCCTCGCCCACGGGACGTCTCGCTCAACAATCACAAAGCGCGGTCCTTTCTCAAGACGCCGATGTTGGAGTTCCGCGAAGCCCTTGCCATTCTCACACGAGAACAGCCATGTCAGACCGGGTAATCTTCTGCACGCTCACTCCACCACGTGCCGCCCGCTCTTTGGCGCAACCCAAAAAGATCAAAAAGCGAAAAAATGCAGGCCTTGTCTTTTTTCGCCTTCCTTTTCGGCCAACCAAAAGTTTCCCCGGCCAACCAAACACCAACCCGCGATTGGAAACCAGGCGTCAACTGTACCTGCCGTGTTTCTCAGCCAGAGGCACAAGCATTTCCAGTTTCCACGGCTGCACCCGGGGGGCGACAGAACATGCAGTGCTGAGTATGTACCCTCCGCCCGGCATGCCCGCAGCCAAACACCGCGTCACGGACTGTTCAACCTCGCTGCGCTCAGTAAATGAAAGAAGCTCGACTGCATTAAGGTTGCCCTTGATGAAGAGCTGGTTTCCGATCTGTTTCTTTGCGTCGCCGAGTTCCACGTTGCCAAGCGGCGGCGGGTCCAACGTGTCCACGCCGTCTGTGCCCGTGGCGGCGAGCAGGTCCAACCGGTCGCCCAATCGCCCGCATGTGTGCGTGTAAACCGGCACACCGGCACTGTGCACGGCTTCGACCACCTTGCGTTCGAAAGGCAACACAAACCGCTCGTACATCGCCCGGGAGATGAAGCCGCCTCCGGCAAACGCGGATGAGATCAAAACCGCATCCACACCAAGCCGCCCCTGAGTTGTCGCCCACGCGATCGCCGGCCCAGTCAGCCTGTCAAGAATCGCACACGATTTTGCCGGATCGACAATCAACGCTTCCAGCGCGGCTTCATACCCAAACAATTCCATGAAATGCGTGAACGGCGAAAACACTTCGCCATGAACTGACACCTCACCGCGCGTCATTTCTTTGACCGGTTCGATCGTGCGGGAGAAACACGCGGGAATACCGGTTCCGATGCCCTCGGGTGTTGTGTCCTCGAATGGAGGTGCATGGTAGATGTTCCATGCATAGCCTGGGATCCGGCCTATGTGCTCGAGATTGTCAGGATCAGTTTCCGCAAAAACTGCTCGGGCAAGAAAACCTCCGGACGCCGTATAATGCTGCGGGTTGTCATCAGGGGGCATTACCGTTGCTTCTCCGGTTTCCCATATCAAACGGGTTGAATTGCCTGTGCGTTCGACCCGTTTCACTCGACTCAAAAGCCCGGGATATCGGCCCGGGAGATTGATTAGAATGCCGTCGAACCTGTACCTGCGCTGCATGGCAACCAGAGCGGCGGCAAAGCCCTCGCTCGTAAACCAGATTTCCTCGGGCGGGATGCCTGCGTTTAAGAAGTAGTGTCCAAGCGCAAGCTGGCAAAAAACCGGCACGCGATCTGGCAATTCATGCCGCATCGCGCAAGCGACTCGTGACCGTCCGTTCCACATCGGCTTCGCCGAACCTTACAAGCCCCGGGCCAGACCCGTCACGCTGAAAACCGGCGTCGCTCCATCTCCTTTGCAAAGGCACCGCGCCAGTATTTCGCCCAGAAAAATGCCGGCCAGAAAGATCATTCGCAGAAACATTGCCGATAAAGTGCCAGGCTCACAGTTCCGGGTCCCACAGTGCCGCATTTGGAAAGACGCAAATAGAGTGCCAGGCACTTTGTTGGGGTGCGGACCCAAATAAAGTGCCAGGCACTTTGTTGCACATACCCTGATTCCGGCTCGCTGGGGATAGCGAGCCCTGCCGTGCATGAACCCCAGCATACAGGTAGGGCGCGCCGAACCTGTGACAGATAGCTTTCTTGTTTCCGCGTAAACGCGGGACTCTGACAGCGATCGGTAGGCCTACACCTTGGGCGATGCCACGCCTGCGGCCGTCAGAGTCCCGCCTTTAGGCGGCTTTTGAATCCAGCACTCATTGTGCAGTCACCCCTTTGTACGTTGCACGTTGAGCGTTGTACGTTGTACGTTCCCAAACAGACGGCCAGCCGGGCAAACCGACCGGAACGCCCAACGTCCAACGTTCAACTTCCAACGTTCAACTGAGCCGCGGGTTTGCCACGCCAATGGCTTCGACCACCCGCGGCCGTCAGAGCTCCGTAGGAGCGGCATCGCACTCAAGGCGCACGCACAAACCGGTTGGTTGCGTTGCCGGGACGGCGGTGGATTTGGTGTCGTACCTACGGTGCCGGGTGTGAACTGCTTGTGGCACCCGGATTCAAGCAGATGTGGGCTGAAGAATGGGCGTTCAAGTAGGCGGACAAAGACGAGAGGAAACCTGTCAGCGGGACATTAGCATCCTTGTACTAATTGTTCAGAACGGATAATGAGTGGCATTGAGTTGGGCCCATGCCGTTTTCTTCGAGATCATGAAGTCTGAGTCTCGTGTTGAATGCGAGGCGGATATCTTTTAGGTTCGGATTGTCTTGGCGGCTGGCGCAGGGAATTGCGCGGCAGTCGAGCGTGATGGATTGCTCATGGCTGGCGTTCACCCAAAAGCGCGTGGCGGGCAAAGGCGTCCCCCGGGCTGGGTGCCGAGGGTGGTGCTGCTCATTGAATCCTCGCGTTCATCAGGGCGCAGTTTATTGCGCGGCATCGCCAATTACGCGCATCATCATGGTCCATGGGCTTTCTACTGGGAACCGCGGGGATTGGAAAAGGCGTGGCCGAGAATCCAGACCATTGAAGCCGACGGTTTCATTCTGCGGGATGTGAAGCAATTGGAGAACGTGCTGAGCCGGGGTTTGCCGACGGTTGTAGTGGGCCATAGCAAGCAGGAGATACCTGAGATTGTCAACGTCATCA
>JARYMD010000181.1 GCA_029907285.1 Verrucomicrobiota bacterium
AGGCAGCCGAACTCCTGTGCCTGGCAGGGCCGCAGTGACAAACCAGCTTCTGAAGAACTTCTGTTGAGCCGCGTAAACGCCTATTTCAACCTGCGCCATTGTGCCCCAGAAGACGATTGTCGCAGCGCAGGCAAGGCAGACGACAGTGAGCCGCAATGAACCCAGCAATTGAACAATCCGCCTAGTCTGCATACTGAACACTCCCGAGGAAACCGATGAATGCCGGCTTTTGTGCCGCAACCAGCGCATCGTCGCCCATCATCTTGAAGAACCATGTGGTTCCCTTCCGCTGGACCATCGCGACGATGATTCTGGACCCGGGCTTGCCATCGAAGGGTGGGCCTGCGATCTCGATGAGTTTGCCCTGCTGCCCGCCGATTTCGATTTGTCGGACGGACCTTTCCAATTCCGCCGGTTCTCCGGGTGGCAAGCCAAGTTGTGCACGCCACCGATTGAAATTGTCGAGGTCGCTGCCAGACTGATCAGACAAAGGGACAACGCTGATTTCGGCGTGTTGGTTGTCAGGGCCGTTGACGACGAAACTGGCAGCGCGCATCGGTCCCGTGGGGATTGGTTGCCATTCTGGCGGTTCTTTCCAAACGACCGGCACGCGGCGCGGCGCAGCCGGTTCCTCGGCCGGCGGCACAGGGTCTTTTGGCGCCCGATAGGTTCTGACCTGCTGTTGGTCACATGCAGTCAGCATCGTGATCAACAATGCCGCCACCAGTTGCGCGGTTTTTGACACGCAGCTTGCCATTTTCAAGGTGTCAGAGTGCGTTGTTGATCGAAAGCAGGAACTCGATATTGCTCTTGGTTTTCTTGAGTTTGCCGAGCAGAAGCTCCATGGCTTCGACGGGCGGCACACCTGTCAACGCGCGGCGCAGGACGACGACCCGGCTGTACTCGTCCGGGTGGTACAACAGCTCTTCTTTTCTGGTGCCGGAGCGCTCGATGTTAATGGATGGGAAAATGCGGCGGTCAACCAGCGCGCGATCGAGGTGCACCTCCATGTTGCCGGTGCCTTTGAACTCCTCGAAAATGACTTCGTCCATCCGCGACCCTGTGTCAACGAGCGCGGTCGCCATGATGGTGAGCGACCCGCCCTCTTCGATGTTTCGGGCTGCGCCGAAGAAGCGTTTCGGTTTGTGCAGCGCGTTGGCGTCCACGCCGCCGGACAGGATTTTGCCCGAGTGTGGTTGCACGGTGTTGTAGGCGCGCGCGAGGCGTGTGATCGAGTCGAGCAGTACCACCACATCGCGCTTGTGTTCGACCATTCGCCTTGCTTTTTCGATGACCATTTCGGCCACCTGAACGTGGCGTTCGGGGGGCTCGTCAAAGGTTGAACTGATAACCTCTGCAGGCTTGCATGTCCGTTCCATGTCAGTCACCTCTTCGGGCCGCTCGTCTATCAGAAGGATTATCAGATAGATTTCTGGATTGTTCTTGATGATCGCGTTGGCGAGTTTTTGGAGCAAAACGGTCTTGCCCGTGCGCGGTGGCGCGACAATCAGCCCGCGTGTGCCCTTGCCGATAGGACAGACAAGGTCCAGAACCCTCGTGGAAAGCTCGTCCGGAGACGTTTCCAGAATGATCCGCTTGTCGGGAAACAACGGGGTGAGATTGTCGAAATGTGTTTTCTCCTTGGCTTTGTCGGGGTCTTCGTTGCCGACCGCTTCGACCTTGAGCAGAGCGAAGTATTTTTCCTTGTCTTTCGGCGGCCGGATTTGGCCTGCGACCACGTCGCCAGTTTGCAAATCGAACCGGCGGATTTGTGAGGGCGACACATAGACGTCTTCAGGACATGGCAGGTAATTAAACGCCTGCGAACGCAGAAAGCCGTATCCCTCCGGCATGATTTCCAGCACTCCTTCTGCGAACAAAACCCCGCTGCGCTCGGCGTTTTTCTTCAGGATTTCGAAGATCACCTCCTGTTTCTTCATTGTCCCGAAGTTCTCGACGCCCCACTCTTTTGCCATGCGCATCAGTTCTGGCGTTGACATGGCCTGGAGCCGGGCGATGTTCAATGTTGTGCCTGCAGGGCCATGATACTTGCGCCCCTCCGGTGCGCGGCGCTTTTGTTCCCCGGCAGGTTTCGGGGGCGCTGCAGGTTCCTCGGCTGTGGGAGCCGCCTCGGCTGTGGGAGCCGCCTCGGCTGTGGGAGCCGCCTCGGCGCCTGTTTCTGCGGACTTGGCGGTCTCCTCTTCAGGATGGGATTCTGCGACCTCCGGCGACACGGCAGGAACATCGGCGGATACTGGTGTCTCTTCCGCAGCGGGTTCGGGCTCGGGCGGTTCCTCCGAGACGGGCGGGGCAGGTTCGGATTCTACTGGTCGGGGGGATTCTTCGGCGGAAATCAGCTCCGGCGGAGTGGCTGATTCAGGCGGGGTTGCTGCCTCGGCCTTGGCAGTTGCAAATGGCTGTCCATCGGCTGGCTGGACTGGTGCAGGTTCGATCGTTGCATCCGCCGAAGGTTCCCTTGCCGGCTCTGGGATTTCCTGCTTTTGGGTTTCCTGTTCTTCGCTGGCAGCTATGAGGTCTGTGGACTCTGCCACCTTGGGCTCGGTTCGTCGCTTGCGAGACGTTCCCTTTGTTGCCCTTGGTTTTCCGGGTGCTCTTGGCATAAAAGTTATCTGTTTGATGTTGTGCGTTATGCTTGCCAAATCGTCATTGACTGGTTTCGAGTCTCGCGCCCTCGAAAAACCGTCCGAGACATTCACCTCATGAACGGGAATGCTTTCACGAAGGTTGGTTTTCTTATTGGGCGGCCCCGCTATGTCAGTGGCGGGGAATCTCGCGGTCATCGACAGCTTTGCTCACGAATGCCCTCCTGTCAAGTCCGCCGGCCCGGAAATCTCACCGGCCACCCTGAAATGGCTTGACAGGGGAAAGGCAAGGTTTAAGGTGTTAACGGTTTCATCAAAACAATGATGCGGAGCAAGTTCGATGTGCACTGCCCGACCGCTGTGGCACAGCCCGCTGCTGTGCCTATGATGGAAGTTGTGCTTGCGTTGCAGCGCAGGCAAATACACAGGCCGGATTGGGCAGTGAAGAACATGTTCCCACCCCGCCACGAAATGCTATGAAAAACATCACTTGTTTCAACAGAGCTCTGCTCGGAAGAGCAGCGGCATTGGTCGCCAGTGCATTGCTCACTCTCCCAGCGGGCGCGAGAATTCTGGACGATTTTAACAACAACAACAAGACCGACTGGACGGACTTCACGTTTGTTCCTGGCTTTGGGTTGCCGGTTGTGACGTCCGGGCAAATGCAGTTCGAACTTCCACCGGCCGGACGTGACATTTTCACGGCCACCCAGAAAACAAGCGAGGTGTTTGACCTGCGCGAAGGCCGAACCATCGAATTCAGGGTGGACCTTGTTTCCGGATCCGGCGAAGACGCGTTTGCTGTGCTCGCCTTTATTCCAAACACCGGCGGGAACAGCCCTGCCACCCTTGCTGGCTACGGCATCGCCAAGGACCCGACCGACGTGCTCATCACCAAAGGAATAAACAAGTATTTCATTGATGATGACAGCCCGGCCGCCAGTTTGCCAAACGAGAACGTTACACTCGTGCTGCGGCTCACCGCCAAGAACGGCAATGTGATCATTACAGGCAAGGTGCTGGACAAGGCGAACGGCGATGCAGTGCTCTGGCAGCGCACGTTCATCGACACGCCCGCAGCCGATATGATGGGCACCGGCACCGACACCAATCCGTCAACACCTTACATAACCACCGGCTATTTCACCTTGTACTGCTACGAACAATACAGTGGGGACAAGTATTACTCGGTCGTCTTTGACAATGCGGAGGTCTTCGTGACCGATGAGGTCGTGCTTGATAATTTCAATGACAACAAGAAAACCGATTGGGCGGATTTCACATTCGTCCCTGGATTCGGCATTCCCACCGTTGAAAATGGCGAGTTCCACTTTGATCAGCCGCCCGCATCGCGCGACATTTTCAGCGCAAGCCAGAAAGTCAGCCGCCTGATCGAACTCAAAGAAGGTGAACAGGTGACTCTCCAGGTTGATTTGGTCTCCGCTTCCGGGATTGACACCGACGGCGAGGACGCATTTGCAGTGCTCGCGTTTATTCCCAACACAGGCGGCAATAACCCCGGAACCCTTGCCGGCTACGGCCTCGCAAAGGACCCAACAGATGTCCTCATCACAAAAGGCATTCAAAAGTATTTTGTCGCCGACGACAATGATCTCACCGCCACACTCAAGAACAACAACGTTGTGCTGTCTCTCACGCTGACAGTTCATCGTGGGAGTGTCGAAATCAATGGCAAAGTCATCGACAAATCAGACAACTCTGTGCTGTGGGACCGCACTGTTGTGGATACGCCGGCTGCTGACATGATGCAGGAAGGCACAGATTCACCAGCAGCGCCATACATTACAACCGGCTACTTCACGCTTTACTGTTACCAACAGTACAGCGGCCCGGTCTATTACTCCGTTTATTACGACAACGCCGTGCTCTGGGCGCCGCCGGCTGCTGCCAATACCGCCCCCATTATCTCCGAGGTCAATCCCCCTGAATACAGCAACTTCCTTCCAAGCTCGACCAAAATCTCGTTCAAGGTGTCCGATGACCAGCCCCTGCAAAACGAGCTTATCTCGGTCACTCTCAACGGCACAACATTCACCACAGCCAACGGCTTGGAAGTCACCGGCACCGGCACAACACGCACTGTCAGCCTTGGAGGATTGACCGCCAACATGAACTACAAGGCCACCCTCAAAGTCGAGGATAGCGGTGGTCTTGTCTCCACGCGCGAATTGTGGTTCGACACTTTCCTCGAAAACAACCTTGTGATCGAGATCGAGGACTACAATTTTGATGCCGGACAGTTCATCGACAATCCGGTGGTTGTTCCTGAAAATGGATATGATGACCACGGTTACTCACTACGCCAAGGTGTTCCCAACGTCGATTTCTATGACACGCGCACCGCTCCAAATGCCGCCAATTGCATGTACCGCCCATCAGACCCTGTACGCATGGCGCACTCGCTCGATTATGCGCGAACCAAGTACACCGCGGCCGGCGGGAGCGATTACGGCGTTTACGATTACGTCGTGGGCGACATCGCCGCAGGCGAGTGGATGCAGTACACACGCACGTTCCCGGCAGGCACTTACGAGGTCTATCTGCGCGAAGGCCTCGCAAATATGGCAACAGGTGAAAGCGTGCTCGAGGAGGTTTTGGGCGACCGCACCCAGCCGAACCCCCAGACCAAAGTGCTCGGCTCCTTCCTTGGCGCAAGGACTGGTTTCCAGTTCGGCAATTTCCCGCTGACCGACGGCACCGGCCTGAACAAGATCATCCTCCAATTGTCCGGAGTCAAAACGTTCCGGCTGCGACAGATTACACCGGACCCGAGCGACGGCGCGCGTTATCTGAACTACTTGATCTTCGTCCCGACAACCGGTCCGGGAATCGATCGCGCGGTTGTTACTTCGCTGTCGCCGTCCCCGGGCGAAACGCTCAGCACAGTCGTTCCGGTCATTAACGCGGTTATTCAGAACCGCTCAACCACGGTGAAAGTTGATACAGTGAAGCTGGAACTCAACGGCCAGGTGGTTAACGCCACAGTCACTCCAACTGCCACAGGCGCCACCGTCCAATATGCGATATCCCCAGTTCCACCTTCGGGCGCTGTCAACAACGCCAAAATCACATTCAAAGACAGCGACGACGTTGAGATCGTCTCGCCATGGCAGTTCACCATCACGTATTTGAGCCTTGACCCGGCGAATCGCCAGCCCGGTCCAGGCAAAGACCGCGGATTCAACCTGCGGGTGACGATCGCCGACCCCGCTTACGGGCCTTACGATAACAGCCTCGAACGCGCTGAACTGCAGTTGGCCCAGCCTTCGACCATACCTTCATTGTTCGACACCAACCTTGTCGTGCAATTGATGGAAATGTCGCAGTATGGTTTGCCAAGGGGCTTGTTCGCCAAGGACAGCATAGTGCCCGGGCTGGAAGACAACTATTACGGCACCGATGACTTCGCCGTTGAAGCAACCGCATGGCTCGAGCTGGCACCAGGCCCGTATCGGTTCACAGTAATCAGCGACGACGGCTTCAAAGTGTCCTCCGGTAGCAAGCTGACCGACAAAACACCGATCTTTGGATTCCGCAACGGCGGCACCGCCAATGAGGTCACAGGCACGTTCGAGTTCCTCGTTACGGCGGGTGGATTCTATCCATTCCGTCTGGTTTGGTACGAGCGCGGCGGAGACGCATACATCGAGTGGAGCGCCGTCAACCTTGCCACCGGCGTCCGCACTTTGATCAACGACACCGACAGTCCGATCAAAGCGTATCTGGATATTGTCCCGGCGCCGGCCATCAAAGTGCAATCGTCGGCCAACGTGGCTGCCGGCTATGCAGATGATTCAACCGCGGTGATCGATACCAGCGCCAAGAAGATAATTATCCCCATTAGCGGCACCATGAAGTTCTTCCGTCTTGTTGGCGGAACTGCGCTGAACATCACATCGACCCAGGTCCAGGGCGCGAACCTTGTTCTGACATATCAGTGAACGGTTGACGCTGCGCCCTGTCAACGGCTAGGCGCGGCGCACCTTAACCGAACGCTCCAGCCCAGGCCACTGTGCTTGGGCGACAGGAGGGGTTGTGTAGCGCCGCACCGACAGTGTTGGCGCCCCCCCCGAGTTGTATTGGTGTCAGGACGGCCATATCTTTGGCGAGGCGATCCAAACGCTGAGAACGGCGTGAACCGGCCGGGGTTATGATTGCGCGCTTTGCTGATCTGTGGAGGAGCCTTGCTAATCGAAGTACTTCTTGACTATCCAGTCGGGTTGCCACTGATCCGGTCTGCGGCTCTTGCCAGTGAGATTGATCGGCTGCAATGGCTTTTGTGCTTTCGGCAGGTCAAGCTTGTCCCCCGTTTTCGCCTGCCAGGTCTTCATCAATTGGGTGAGTCGTTTTAACTCTGCAGCACAGTCTGGATTACCGACCAGGTTGGTCCGTTCATGCGGGTCGGAATCAAGATCGAACAACTCGAAATGAGCGATTTTCGGGTAGCATATTAGTTTCCATCTGTCTTCAACCACCGCGCGCTGGATGTCCATGAACGGAAGGAATACAGAATCGCGCAGGCGGTTTGTGCTGCCTTCCAAAATCGGGCGGAGACTCATGCCGTCAATATCGGGCGGCGGTGATATCCCGACCAGATCGCACAGGGTGGGATAAACATCGAGCAGGCAGGTTATGGCATGCGTATCTTTTCCTTTTGGGATGCCAGGGCCCGACATTATGAGGGGCACACGCATGCTGTGCTCGTAAACGCTTTGTTTGCCGAGCAAACCGTGACTGCCAAGGGCAAGGCCGTTGTCCGCAGAATAAATGACAATGGTATTGCTTGCGTGGCCGGATTCCTTGAGCGCGTCGAGAATTCGCCCGATCTGCTCGTCAAGGTGCGTTATCAGGCCGTAATACTCGCATAGCTGGTCCCGGATCACCTCCGGCGTGCGCGGCCATGGAGCGAGATTCTCGTCGCGTCCGCCATTCATCATTCCATTGTCGAAAGGCAATTGGGGCAGGTAATTTTCAGGCAAAGGTGGTGGATTGCGATAATACATTTCACGATACGGCAGTGGTGGCATTCGCGGATCGTGCGGTGCAGTGAATGCCACGTAGGCGAAAAACGGTTTGTCGTGGCCGCATTGCCGCAGGAACTCTATGGCTGCGTCTGCGAACAATTCGCTCGAGAATTTCTCACCAATACGTTCTAAAGAAAGCCTGCCGTCCGCCCCAAGGTCTTTTATGGGCACTCTCTCATGGCTTGACATTCCGCCGAACATGACCGCCTTGCCGCGATCGAAACTCCTCAACCATGAAGCCTCGCCATTGTGCCACTTGCCTGTGGCGAAGGTGAGATAGCCGTGTTCGCGAAGGAGCTCCGGCAACAGCTTCGCGTTCGTCAGGTTGTTGTCCACGCGGAACCATGTCTTGCTGCTCATGAGCATGGCGCGGCTTGGCATGCACACCGCGCCGCTGTTGGAACCGAGGATATAATTGCGCCTGAAGCTCAAGCCCGACGCTGCGAGCCGATCAATGTTGGGCGTTTTGATGCGGCTGTTGCCGTGTGCGGAGATTGTGTCTGCGCGCTGGTCGTCGGCGAACAGAAACAGAATACTGGGCATGGTCGATTCTTGCCCCAAACTCACTACGAGTGCAGCGGCAAGGCCCAGAGTAGTGAGGAAAATCCTTTTCAACGAGGAACTGTTTGGCATTCGATTCACGTGTCAGTTCAAGCACCATTCAGCTGGGACTTCAATCCAGATGAAACCGGCGCGCCATGAAGCGCCCGCCCTGCCGGATGCAAGGTTTCATGAAGGTCAAGACCTCAGCAAGACCGGGCTTTTTGTCAGGATACATTCGCAACTTCAATGTCCGCTCCATTGCCGAAATGAAACCTTAACCGTCGCCTCGCTCAGTCCAGTGGCGTTGAGCGCGCCTCAAATAAAGTGATAAAGTGTCTGTCACACTATTTGTTCTGCGAACGCCGAAACCCCGCGCACCGCTCAGAACGCTCCCCGGAAAGTTCCCGCGTACCACGTCAATCGCCGCCCAA
>JARYMD010000182.1 GCA_029907285.1 Verrucomicrobiota bacterium
CGCCAAGGACGACAAACGCGCTGAAGCGATTGCTCGGATCAAGGCGGCTTTGAGGGCCAACCCCGACGGCCCACAAACACTTCACGTTGTCATGCATTCGGTGGCGTTTGGGTCACTGGCGCCGTTCATATGCGATGATTCGTGCAAGGCAATTGCCAGGTCGCAAATGGAGGGGACGCTCGACGTCATGGCCAACAGCCTAGTGTACTGGGTTCAGGATTTGTGGCGCGCCGGGCTCCTTGGGCGTGGCAGCAGGATTTTCAGCATGACCAGCTCCGGAAGCAGCCGAGTCTTTGAAGCCTACGGCGCAGTGTCGGCTGCAAAAGCAGCTTTGGAATCGCACACGCGCCAATTGGCGCTCGAGCTGGGGAAACACGGTGTGATGGTCAATTGCATCATGGCCGGGGTAACAGACACGCCCGCGCTGCGGAAGATTCCCGGCAACGAGAAACTGATTGAGCATGCCCTGCGGCGCAACCCGAGTGGGCGGCTCACCACGCCCGCTGACGTTGCCAAAACGATTCGGGCATTGTCCGACCCGGAGGTGTGTTGGATCAACGGCTCGATCATCGCTGTTGACGGCGGCGAATTCATTACAAGCTAACCCGGAAATCTCACCGGCCAACCCTTCGGATACACCGATGCCTTCAGCTCTGCAAGGTTTGCGAGCCGGAGCACGCCGGGATTGACAAGCGCTTTGCACTATTCCGAGGATGTTGTCCGACGCGCGAAACTGCGGTCATCGGGATGGGTGACACATATTGCAATGCGGTTGGGACACGCCGACACGGACGCGGACCGGTTGCAGCCGGGTTTTTCTCCGCGGCGGCTCGCCTGTTAACGGCTGTGGCTGCGTTTGCAGGCGTTATTGGTGTGCATGGTGTTGCACAATCATGTCTGGAATGCCACGGCGATCCATCTCTCACCAAGACCAACACGAGCGGGGAAACCATTTCATTGTTTGTGGATGAAGCCCGGCTGCGTGCGTCAGTCCATGGGACACAAACCTGTGTAGCATGTCATGCTGACGTGACAGATGCGCATCCGGATGACGATATTCCCGTGAAACCCGTGCAATGCGGGAGTTGTCACACGGACGCTGCGATTTCATATGAATCCAGTGTTCATGGGCAGAAGAACGCGGCGGGCACGAGGCCGTATGCAACCTGTGGTGAATGCCATGGTTATCATTTTGTATTGCCATCGACATTGCCGGAATCGAGCGTTCATTTTGCGCGGATCGCCAAGACCTGCGGCGGTTGTCATCCGGATGCAGCGGCGGAATACCAGCAAAGCGTTCACGGAAAAGCTTTGGCTGAGGGACGGCGTGAATCGCCGACGTGCACTGACTGTCATCCGTGGCATGGGGTGAACCTTTTCGGAGGCGAATCAGCGCAGCGCATTTCGTTGGAAGTCTGCGGAAGATGCCATGCATCGGAGAGCATCAACACCCGATTCAATCTGCCTGGGGACCGGGTGAAGACCTATTTCGCCACCTACCACGGGCTGGCATCCCGGTTCGGCAAGGTTCGTGTTGCACACTGCGGAAGCTGCCATGGCTATCATCTTGTGCTTCCCCAAAGTGACCCGCGCTCGGACATCAACCCTGGGCGTATTGGGGAGACGTGTGGCAAGTGTCATCCGGGAGCGGGCGCGAAGTTTGCGGCGGGCAAAGTCCACGTTGACCCTGTCGGCTCGGGTGGGACGTCAGACACGGGCACAATGGTGAACCGTTTTGTTCGCCGGCTTTATCAGGTATTGATTGTTGTGTGCATTGGCCTGATGGCCGGGCACAACGGATTGATATTCTTGAGAAAGGCGCTTGCCCGGCGCCTGTCAGTTGCAAGGCCGGTCTTGCGAATGAACGGAACACAAAGGTGCCAGCATCTTTTGTTGCTGGTGAGTTTTGCGATTCTGGTGCTGAGCGGGTTTGCGCTCAGGCATCCCGGCTCGTGGCTTTCGTGGCTGATGTTTGACAGTGAACCTGTCAGGCGCTGGGTGCACCGAAGCGCAGCGATTGTTTTGGGCGGCACGGCGCTGTGGCATTTGTGGTACGTTTTGTTCAGTCTCGAGGGCCGCCGGTTGCTGGGTGATTTTGCTCCTCGAGCAGCGGATTTGAAGCATCTTGTTTCGACATTGAAGGGTGGCCATGCCAGGAACAGCAGGGCTGCGGCGGCAGCGAATTTCAGTTACGTGGAGAAGATCGAGTATTGGGCTGTAGTCTGGGGTATCACGATCATGGGTGTCACAGGGTTCATGCTCTGGTTCAAGGTCGAGGTGACACAGTGGATACCTCGATGGGTTGTGGAAGTTGCGGGCACGATTCACTATTACGAGGCTGTTTTGGCGACGCTGGCGGTTTTGGTCTGGCATTTGTACCATGTGATATTTGACCCGGATGTGTACCCCATGAACTGGGCGTGGCTGGACGGTTATGCCAGAGAGAGAATGAGCAATGAGCTGGAAACAAGGAAGACCCCTGATGAAGGCAAAGACTGTGACTGACCTCTGCGTGACTGGCCCGAGAGATCAGACAGATCAGACCCGGCGCTTGCTTTTGCCTCTCTTTATTCTGAAGATCGCGCTATGAAACGGCTGTTGTGTTGCTTGATTCCACTGTTGCTTGTATCAGGGCAGTCCCGAATTTTGTCTCAAGGCATTCCCGAAAAAGCCAAGCCGTGGTTTGACCATGTTATTGTGGGCATGGAAGTCGGTCCAACCGGCGCGCAATTTGGTTACAGTGACCCGAGCGATTCGCGGTACTGCAGCAGGTTTGACGGGCGCGAGATTGTGCGGCGGGCGGTTGAAGCTGGTGTTCAATATCTTGTGATTTGGGCACGCGACGGGGACTACGCGTATTACAACTCAAAGCTCTTGCCGAAAGCGCCCGGGTTGGGCGCTCGGGATCCGCTGCGCGAGACATTGGACGAAGCGCGCAAGCACAACCTCCCGGTTGTTGCCTACTGCGTGGTCCAGCAGGGCGGACATTTCCTGAACAAGCACCCGGAATGGGAGATGCGCGATCCTTCGGGCAACCGGATAGGCAGGTTCTGCTTCAACTCCGGGTATCTGGAAGCAATGAAGGAAATTGTTGCGGAAATGCTCGCGTACGGGATCGCCGGATTCCACATTGACATGCTGGACCAAGGGTTTGGGCCGCCGTATGGCTGCTGGTGTGATGCGTGTCGAGCGCGGTTCGAGCAGGAGTTCGGACACGCCATGCCTGGCGGATTGACATGGGACACGGCATGGGACGACATGCTCGAGTTTCGTTATCGGTCAAGCGAGCGTTTCGAAAAGGCGCTTGCGGCGCATATCAAATCGATCAATCCGGATGCTTCTGTTGATTTCAACTACCATGGAAACCCGCCGTTCGGTTTCGAAGTTGGCCAGCGGCCGGTCCAACATGCGGGCAATGGTGATTTTATAACCGGGGAGACCGGGGTTTGGGGATTCAGTGCTTTGACGGTTGGTTTGAACGCAGAGTTTTACAGGGCAGCGGCACCACACCAGCGCGTTCAAGTGGCAATGCAACGCGGCGTGCGAATGTACCACGACCAGACCACACGTCCATTGAATGACATTCGTTGGGAGCTGTTGACCTTGCTGGCGCACGGCGCGTTTGTGACGATGGTTGACAAGACCGGCTTTGACGGGCGTCTGGATTCGGTGGCTTACGAGCGCATTGGAACCGCTTTCCGGGAGGCACGGGCCAAAAGCAACCATTTCGGTCAGAAACCTGTGGCAGAGGTGGGCATTTACTTCAGCAGCCGAACGCGTGACTGGGTGGGCAGGGACAAGCCGGCTGATTATTTTCAGAGCTTTCAGGGAGCGCACAAGGCGCTGGTGTACGAGCATATACCGTACGGTGTGCTGCTGGACGAAAACGTCACACCCGAAATGCTTGGGCGGTTTCCCATTGTGATGCTGCCGAATGCAGGTGTTCTGTCGTCCCGTGAAATTGGAATGCTGCGAGGCTATGTGGAGAAGGGCGGCAGACTGCTGGTCACCGGGCGAAGCGGGTTGTTCGACAGAATGGGCGCTCCGGTGAATGAGTCTTCATTGAGCGAGTTGATAGGCGCCAGAACGATTGGGAAACTTGATTCCCTCGATAACTGGGTGCGGTTTGAATCGGAAGACCATTTGTCCGGCGAGAAGAAATCAAGGGCCACAGCAAAGGCGCTGTCAATGGACATCCGATCTGACTGGCCGTTTCTTGTGAAGGGTCCCGCAGTGGTTTATGAGCCAACAAGCGCCGCCGGTGTAGGTGAACTGCTCAAGCCGCACCGGACAATAAGGCAATTGGCAGGCAAAGAAGGGACTGATTGGCCCATGAGCGCTGATGCCAAAGTCGGCCCCGCGATCCTGATCAACCGGGTCGGCCATGGGCAGGTCATCACCTTCGCATGTTCACCGGATTATGCCGCAGCCAGCGAACACCACATTGTCGAGGCACGGCGCATGATTCGGAACGCGGTGCGCCATCTGAACCCGGAGCCGATTGTAGAGATTTCGGCGCCTGCCAACGTGGAAGCGGTTGTTACAGATGATTCGTCAAGCCGAACTCTGCGGGTGCACCTCTTGTGTTACAACGCGCCACCGCAAACGACGCCGGCCCGCGAGAGGCCTTACGTGCTTCCCGGGTTGATTGAAGACCGCCCGATGTTCAAGGCGGCCATTCGCGCGGTCCGTCGGATCAAACATGCGAGCGCGTTGAACAGATCAACGCGGTTGACACGCTCCGGGAACACTGTGGAAGCCGTTGTGGAGGACATCCACGATGTGGTTTTGTTGCGCTATTGATTGCCTGCAGTGTGCAAGGTTCTTGCTCTGCGCGGCGGGCAACTCCTGAAAAAAACTGTCGGCCGGTTTGCACCGGGGTGCGGCCTGCGCGGCGGTTACCTGTCTCGGCGCAGCATCAATTCGCCGAGAGCGCGCAGCAAATCTGCTCGTGATCCCAGCGGGCGCAAAGATTCAAAGGCGCGGCTTGTCAGCCTTGCAGCGATTTGGCGCGATTTCTCCAGTCCAACAATTGCCGGATAAGTTGCTTTTTCGGAGGCCTGATCTTTGCCGGCCGTTTTGCCGAGCTGCTCGCTCGACTGGGTAACATCGAGGATGTCGTCTATGACCTGGAATGCGAGGCCCACGTTGGTTCCGAATCTAGTTAGCGCATCAAGTGCTGCCGGGGGGCAATTGACGCTCATTCCGCCCAGCCGGAGCGAGCAACGTATGAGTGCAGCGGTCTTTCTTTGATGAATGCGTTTTAACTCGGCGGTGCTGATCTTTCTGCCTTCGGCCTGCAGATCGGCGACCTGCCCGCCGACCAGCTCTCGGGAACCTGCAGCACGAGCCAGCTCGAGCACCATGTCGCCATGCGAATAACGCGGCTGAGCCTTGGCCTGAGCGGCGATTTCGAATGCCTGGGTTAGCAGCGCGTCACCGGCCAGAATGGCGACCGCTTCTCCGAAAACCTTGTGGCAGGTTGGCCGGCCGCGTCTGAAATCGTCGTTGTCCATCGCAGGCAGGTCATCGTGGATCAACGAGTAAGTATGCACGCATTCCACTGCGCAGGCCAACGGGAGTGCGTTCTCAATTTGGCCGCCGCATGCTTCCGCCGCCGCGAGACAAAGAGCGGGGCGAAGTCGCTTTCCACCGGCGAACAGCGAGTATCGCATTGCCCGATGCAATGCGGCTGGGGCACAATTGGGTTGCGGGAGGTAATGGTCCAAAGCGTCGTTGACCAATCCGGTCCACCGGGCCAGGCACTCGTTGATGTCCTTGGTTGGATTTGATGTGTGTTGCGATGGTTTTGCCATGAGATCGGCGGGGGCCATGCTGTCCTGGCGCGGCGCGGGCATGGCCCCTTGTTTTTACAGCGGATCAGAACTTCTTGGTGAGCGTGAGGGTGACAGTGTTTCCTTCAGGCCGGTCTTCGGCGCCGAACTCGCGGGCGTACCGCAGGGAAGCAAAGAGGGCGCATTTGGGAAATGCCATCGCGATTTCCGGCCCCACACCAAACACGCGGTCCAGTTCCTTGCTGTGTGGAACATCTCCGTCGTCCTCGGTTGTCTGTTGTTGGTAATAACCGGCGACGCCGAGTTCGAGGGTTTGTGTCAGGGCTTTGGCAATGCCGAATTCGAGCGAGAAAGTGTTTCCCGGAGTGATGTCGATGTCTTCATGTTCCATGTGAATCTCGTAGCGGTTGAGAATCGAAACCGACCACGTCTTTTCGACGTCTGGATACCATGTCCCGCCGAGGGTGAACATGTGCGACCAGAACCCTTTGCCAGGCTTGGCTGGCGAGGAAAGGCTGCTGTGGCCTGTGGGGGCCCAGAACCCGTAGCCGACGCCGAGGTCGGCCTTCTGCCAGTGCCATGACAATGTGACCGGCTCGACGAACAGGTCGCCGAGGCCGAATGAGCAATCCGACATTTTGCCACCGCCGGTATTCAGTGAGAAGTCTGTGTAAATCAACGGGACAAGGACATCCATTCCGTAGTGTCCGCCTGCAAGCTGCAGGTCGGTGATCCAGACCGGGCGAAACGCCTGCGCGTAAGCGAACAGGTCGAGGTCGCCTATGGCTCTGCTTTGCGGGTCGTTCAGCCGATCCGCGAAGTAGAACTGGTTGTAGTCACGAATGTAGAAGCCCGGGGGCGGCAGCGTGCCGCCTTTGATTCCCTCCACGCCTATTGGATAATGTCCCCCGAACCCCTGCGCGAGCGCCGTTGCCGGCAGCAGTGACAAGCCACACAGAACGGCATTAGATACTGACTGGTGCTTTTTCATGGCTGATTTGTTGTTTGCTTCATGCTGTTAACCTGTAAAAGCGCCTCAAAGGCATTCAGCGCGGCCGACGGCGTGACACGCCATTGTTCCTGAGTGACGCGTCAAGATCGATCGGTTTGCGCCTCGCCATGCTGTGCTGCTGATTGCCCAATCAAACATCCTGCATATTGCCGGACAGGTAAGTGTCGTACGCGGCCAGATCGAGCTGTCCGTGACCCGAGAGGTTGAAAAGGATGACGCGTTTCTTGCCTTCCTCGCGGCATTTGAGCGCTTCGTCCATTACCGCAGCGATTGCATGAGCTGTCTCGGGTGCGACGACAAGGCCCTCGGTGCGGGCAAAAGTGATTGCGGCTTCAAAGACCTTTGTTTGGGGGTACGCCACGGCATCAATCAAGCCGAGTTTCTTGGTGTGGCTTACCATGGGCGCCATGCCGTGGTACCTAAGCCCGCCTGCGTGGATGCGAGGCGGCATGAATTTGTGCCCCAAGGTGTACATCATCAAAAGCGGCGTCATTTCAGCAGTGTCACCAAAGTCGTACCTGAGATCGCCCTTGGTGAGCGTGGGGCACGAAGTTGGTTCCACAGCCAGAATCTTGTATTGTTTTTTCTCGGTGATTTTCCGGCGAATGAACGGGAAAGCCAGCCCGGCGAAGTTGCTGCCGCCGCCGACACACCCAACGATCACATCCGGTTCTTCGCCGGCGAGTTCCATCTGCTTGATAGATTCCTGGCCGACAATCGTCTGGTGCAGGCAAACATGATTCAGCACACTGCCGAGCGAGTACTTCGCGTTGCCGCTGGTGACCGCGTCCTGGACTGCCTCGCTTATGGCGATTCCAAGGCTTCCCGGGCAATCGGGGTCCTCGGCCAGCACTTTGCGTCCGTACTCGGTGTTTTCGCTTGGGCTGGCGTATACTGTTGCGCCCCATGTCTGCATCAGCAGCTTCCGGTAAGGTTTCTGATGAAAACTCACTTTTACCATGTACACGGTGCATTCGAGCCCGAAAAGACGGCACGCAAATGCCAATGAAGAACCCCATTGACCTGCGCCTGTCTCGGTGCAAATCCGTTTTGTGCCGGCGACCTTGTTGTAGTAGGCCTGAGCGACAGCGGTGTTCGGCTTGTGGCTCCCGGCCGGGCTAGCGCCTTCGTACTTATAATAAATGTGCGCCGGGGTCTGCAGCGCCTGCTCGAATCGCACGGCGCGGAAAACGGGTGTGGGCCGCCAAAGCGCGTAAATCTCGCGCACCGGTTCAGGAATCTCGATCCAACGTTCCGTGCTTGCCTCCTGCATTATGAGGTTCATCGGAAAAACAGGGGCCAAAGCATCGGGCGTCAAGGGTTGTTTGGTGCCGGGATGCAGCGGCGGCGGGACCGGTTCAGGCAAATCCGCGTTTAGATTGTACCAATGCGTTGGGATTTCGGTGTCTTGAAGACTAAACCGTGTTCGTATGCTCATTGTGGACTCTTGTGTGGCTCGTGTTTGATGCGTGCATCCTTATCGTGATTTCTTCTGATTGTCAACAGAAGGTCTTAGCCTGCATATTCCTCAGCCCGGCGCAGCCGGAACCAAAGTCGCCTGACGGCCAACGCCCCGGTTCTTGCACCCCGCCCGAACCTTCAACCACGCCGGGCTGCGAAATATGCCCTGCGACTCCGTCGCTGGGAAAAGCGCGCTGATCAAGCCCGCACTGCACGCGCCGCTGCCGCGGTCGCAGTGGGCGTTGGCAGGCGCGAAGCGCTTGGAGTGCGGCAGCTTGCTGCCGCTTTGTTCTTATGCACAAACACCGTGTCTGTCCCCATGTCCGCATTTGAGGGGTTCCTC
>JARYMD010000183.1 GCA_029907285.1 Verrucomicrobiota bacterium
GTACATCCGCCATCGGAAAAACCGGCTCACGTCAAACGGCCGCTTCGGCGCATCGCCCAAAAACCCGTCCCAATCAAGATCAGGCCCCGGCTTCGCGTTCGGGTCGTCGATCGGCATGCCGCGCTCGCCCCAGTCGCCGACGCGGAAATAACCGCATTCGGCGTGTATTGGGCGTCCAATCAGCCCGTCCTGGATAAGGCGGCGCATTTGGTGCCATGCTGAATCGGACATGCCCTGTGTCCCGAGCTGGAAAACCCGGTCGGAAGCGCGCACTGCTTCGGCCAGCTTCTTGGCAAGCTCAAACTGTCGCCAGTGCGTGACGGGCTTTTCGCAATAGACATCTTTGCCGGCCTTGACGGCATCAATGGCTTGATAACCGTGATGATGATCGGGCGTGGCAATGCAAACCACATCAATGTTGCGGTCCGCCAGCAGCTCATGGTAATGGGGATAAAGCTTCATCTGAAACGCTTCCGCCCGCTGTTTGGCCCGCGGCCGATACAGGTCTGCCACACCGGCCATTTCGACCTGCTCGTTCATTTGTGTCTTGAGGTAATGAACGGTCTGCATGTGGTTTCCAGCGCGGCCCCCTGCTCCTATGAAACCAATGCCAAGCCGTTCATTCGCGCCGAGGACCTTGCCCGCTGACACAAAAGGCGCGGCGACAACCATGCTGCCTGCCGCGGTGCCTGCTGTTGTGCGCAGGAATTCTCTGCGGTTGATTGTGCTTGTCCCGTTGTTCGACATTTCGGCGGGAAAGCCGCCGTTTGTTGTCTTGTCGGTTTTCATACTGCCATGGTGGAGGATTTACGCAAGCATCGCAAGATGTCTGTAGCCGCGGACGTTAGTCCGCGGATGTTTCGGTTCAACAACAAGTTTCCCGCCGACTAATCCCGCCAAGCGGGACGGCTGCAGATGGACAAGGCGGGGTTCTCCTGGAACTCGATCACAAAATGCGGGCTGTCGAGTTCCACCACAGATCGTGCAGCTCGGCAACCAGCCATCGCCATTCACCACGCCGGGTCTTCAAAACAAGCGTGTCGCCACCAACACGTCCGATGCGGCATGCAACAAGACCGAGCAGCTTGGCGCGTGCGACGACCTTGGCTGCGTCGAGGTCCGACGTGGTGATCACGATGCGATGTTGGGTTTCACCGAACAACAGCGCATCAAGCCGCGGCGGCGCGCTGCTTTCTTTCTCGATGCAAGACTCGGCCTCAGAAAGGTCAATTTCAGCGCCGATCAACCGCGGTGTGTTGCGGGCCTCCAGGTGGCTGATGCAACACTCCGCAAGGCAGACTGCCAGCCCCCCTTCGCTGCAATCATGCGCACTCTTGATATCACCGCTGCAAATGAGGCTCAGCATCGACGTGTTGAGCAGTCTCGCCTTTTCGAGGTTGCATCTGGGCGGGTTGCCGGTTTTCAACCCATGCTCGAGCTTGAGGTACGCAGACCCCCCGAGGCCTTCGAGCGGATCGGAGCGGTCAACAGCATTGCCTATCAAAATGACAGCGTCGCCTTCGTCTTTGAACCATTGCGTGGTTATATGCTCGCGGCGCTCGATCAATCCCACCATACCTATTGTTGGTGTGGGGTCTATTGGGCCCGCAGGACTTTGGTTGTAAAGCGAACAGTTCCCGCCCGTTACAGGCGTGTTAAGAGCGCGACAGGCATCCGCTATGCCGCGGACCGACTCGCGCAGTTGCCAGAACAACTCGGGATTGTACGGGTTGCCGAAGTTGAGGTTGTCAGTGATGGCCAACGGCCGAGCACCGGCGCAAACGAGATTACGCGCAGCCTCGACAACCGCTGCTTTGCCGCCCTCATATGGGTCCAGGTAAACATACCCCCCGTTGCAGTCGGAAGTCAGGGCTATGTACTTCTCCGAAACTGCAGTTTCATCAGCGGCTGCTGCTTTCTCGCCGCCGTCTCCAAGGGGCGGAATTGAATCCGCCTTGATCCGGATCACTGCAGCGTCGCTGCCGGGACAAACAACCGTGTTGTCACGGACCATGTGATCGTATTGCCGATAGACCCAGTTCTTCGACGCGATTGTCGGCCACGACAAAAGCTTGTTGAGAACCGGCACGGGAGCCGCAACATCCGCAATGCCATCCAACCGAAACGCTCTCACAGACTCAAGGTATGCGGGTTCCTTGGCTTCGCGCGTATAAACTGGAGACTCGGTGGCGATCATTTTTGCCGGAATATCGGCAACGACCCGGCCTTTGTGTCTGACGACCATGCGGCCGGTGTCTGTTACCCTGCCGATTTCCGCCCACGGCAGCTCCCACTTCTCGAATATCCGCTTTACCTCCTCTTCGCGTCCGCGATGGACAATTATCAACATTCGCTCCTGCGACTCACTGAGCATTATCTCGTAAGCTGTCATGTTCGGCGCGCGTTGCGGGACCTTGTCGAGGTCGATGTCTATACCCGTATCCGCGCGTGCTGCCGTTTCGCAGGTCGAACATGTCAGCCCTGCGGCGCCCATGTCCTGAATTCCCGCCACAGCGCCGGTGGCAAGCAACTCCAGACACGCTTCGCACACAAGCTTTTCCATGAAAGGGTCGCCCACCTGAACTGCGCCGCGCTGAATCTCAGCGGATTCCTCGGTCAAGTCTTGTGACGCGAACGCTGCGCCCGCCAACCCGTCGCGGCCCGTGGCCGGCCCAACATAAAAAACCGGGTTGCCCACGCCGCAGGCCCGGCCCCGGGCGATTTGGTCGTGCCTGAGC
Organism: Verrucomicrobiota bacterium; assembly: GCA_029907285.1. Classification (GTDB taxonomy): domain Bacteria; phylum Verrucomicrobiota; class Verrucomicrobiia; order Limisphaerales; family J093; genus JAAYVR01. The sequence goes on from JARYMD010000183.1 coordinate 2,739, forward strand.
ACACCCAAACAAAGCACGTTCACCAGCGGATTCCCCGCGTAGCTCGGATCGAAATACACTTCGCCTGCCAGCGTTGGAATGCCGAAGCAATTGCCGTAATGCGCAATTCCACCCACGACACCCATGGACAACCGGCGCACCTCAGGATCAGTCAGTTCGCCAAACCGCAGAGAATCAAGCGCGCACACAGGCCGCGCGCCCATGGTGAATATGTCCCGAATAATCCCGCCGACACCGGTTGCAGCGCCCTGGAACGGTTCGACCGCGCTGGGATGGTTGTGCGATTCCATCTTGAAAGCGATCGCCAACCCGTCGCCAATATCGACTATGCCTGCGTTCTCTTCGCCGGCTCCGACAAGCACCCATGGCGCCCGCGTCGGAAAGGTTCGCAATAGCGGCTTTGTGTTCTTGTAAGAGCAGTGTTCGCTCCACATCACAGAGAATATGCCCAGTTCCGTGTATGTCGGGTCGCGGCCAAGAATGCGCAGAATCTGGTCGTATTCCTCCGGGGTGAGACCATGCTTCTGCACCAATTCAGGAGTGATTTTTGGTTCTGTCATCAAACGCGTTTGGTTCAAAACAAAAACAATGCGAAATCCACGACCAAGAATGATCGCACGCGCTTTCGCTTGCAACGCCAAAGGGAATTCGCCAGCAGGTTCGGAAACAACTCTTGACCGGCACAAATGTTGCTATTATTCGAACCGGTCCGCGCGTATCAGCGTTCAGATCGCCGGACAGAAAGTACAAGACAAGTTTTGATGATGGATTTTACTGCGTTCCAACAACAAGCAATGAGTGCGCGGCATCCGCGACAGGGCACGTTACACAGGTATTCAGCCAAAAGAATGCTGAAACCAGTGAATTTTTTCTTCATGGCGCCACATGCTAAAAGCGTGGCCCTGGTTGGCGAATTCAATGACTGGAACCCGGAAGCGCATCCGATGCACCGCCACCCAGACGGTTCATGGTCAATCCAGGTCCAGCTCCATCACGGGCATCACATGTACCGGTTTGTCGTGGACGGTGAACCTGCCCTCGACCCGCGCGCCCATGGCGTTGTCCGCAGCGAGCATCACGGCCGCGTTTCTGTTGTCGCTGTAAGTTAGCCACGCTCCGCCGCAGACCCGCGCCTTCAGGCGGAAGACCGCAGTTCAAACGTTGTTTTATTACGGCTGCGTCAGCTTTCGTCGCAACCGACGCGGAAATCCACCGGCCACCGCCTCGGATTCACCCGTTCATTCAGCCCGGTGAGATTTCCGGTCTGAAGGCGAAGCGTTCGGCGACACAGGCCAGAAACCCAAGAATCAACCGACGGTGATCAATGGTCCAACGTCACTCCGCCATCCAGCCTTTCATTCGGGCCGGTTGAACGTTCAGACTTGTACGTTGTACGTTGAACGTTCCCAGCCAGCATGCCGATCAGTGAGTCCCGTTGATAACGCTCAACGTGCAAGATTCAATCCTCGACTTTCAACGGGGGGAACAAAAGGGCCTCTGGCCAGAGAGCGCGACCACGCCCATGGCATGAGCGCCGCCCCAGTGCCCGCCCAATTCAATGTCAGGCTTTGGCTTGTTGTGCCCCGCCGGCTGCCTTGGCCGGGATTGGCACAACGGGAGTGGTCAAACCTGCTTTGGCGCAAATGTAATAAACCACCGCGCCCACCACAAACGCAGCAACCGGCGGACAGGGCACGCCAAGCTTCAAGAACGGAGAAATGCCCACAATGAAGCCAAGCGCCCACGCAATCCACCCGGCAGGGTTGAAACCCGCTCGCGGGCCGCTCCATTTCTTGCCCCCAAGGAGATAATCAACAGCCATTGCACCGCAAATCGGGCCAAACGACGCGCCGATGATCGGAAACACTTTCGCTGCTGCGTCGCCGGCGTAACCGCTCAATGCAAGGATAATACTCACAGCAGCGCCAATCCCCACCGAAATGAAAGGATTAACCTTCGGCAGAGTGGTCTTGAAGCTGTTCGCCGCAATGAACGACGAGAAACACGCCGGCGGGAAAGCCGCAAGCGCCAGCAGGAACATCAACCATTTGCCAGCACCCGCGCCGAGCACCACAGGAATCAGATTAAATGCGTCCAAAATGAACGCCGCCCCGCCCTTGGCGTTCTTCCCAGCCTCAAGGGCTTTCTGTTTCAATTCAGGCGACCCATACACACCGGCAATCACAAGCAACGCCGCACCCGCAATCAGGATCGTTGCCAGCGCAATCCCAACCAACCCGCCCATGGAAACGTCTTTCTTGTCGCGGTTGTTCATGCCGAAATCGACGCCGGCCGCGCCCGCCGTGGCGAAAAAGCCGACCACATTGGCGACGATTACGGCAAACACGCCGAACGAAGTAAGCGGCGCTGGAGGCTCTGCCAGCTTGTTCTGCGTGAGAAACTGTTTCTGTGTCTCAATCAGCGCTTGCGGATCGAAACTGCCGACCGAGCCAATGGTCGAAACCAAAAGCGCAATCAGTGTAACAACCGCCACCAAGGGAAGATACGTTGCAACTCTCGCCACGTACTGGATGCCCTTCAACCCGACGAACGCGGCCAGCACGCCGTAAATCACCATCAGAATCTTGGCAGGAACCGGTATCACTTCCGCCAAAGCAAGGGATGAGAAACAGGTGTTGACCCCCAGCCATCCAAACTGCAGCACGCCCATCAAGAAACCCGGCATGATGAAACCGCCCTGCGCGCCGAAAGTCGATGTCCCAACTATGTAAAGTGGCAAACCGGTCTGCATGCCAAGCATACCCGGCACCAAATAAAACAAGTAATGACAGATGGCTGCGCCCACCACGAGCGCCACCAAGGCCAGCAATACCCCGTGGCTCAACGTGCCCCCCAAATTGCCCGACTTCAGTGCTTCCTGCCAGAAGACAAACCAGAGAAATATGCCCGCATAAGACGGCGCAGTGCTCTTGTACCACGGCGCCCGTTTGTCCGGCGGATTCGGTGTGGCACTTAAAATGTATCCCGGAAGTTGATAGGAAGTTTGATTGGATTGGTTGTTCATGCCACTTTCATATGCGGGGTCGAGCCAGTTTCGCAAGCCAAAAATGCGAGCCTGTCAGCCACCCGCAACCCAGGAAAGGTAAAGCTTCTGCAAGCCCGCTTCTCCAGGAGCGCCCGCGTAAGCCACAACAAGATAACGCAGTACCACAGATTTCCCCGCAGCCAACTTCCATGGTCCATCCCGGAAATTGAAAGGCGTCGGAGATATGAACCCGTAGTCGCGCGTAAACCATTGACAGGGCGACCATGGATTCTTCGGGTGATCGAACAACGCAATCCCTTCAACCTGCCCGTCCCTGACGCCGTTCCGTTTTCCGTAAAAGGCACACCATTCTGATCTTTGCCCAAACGTGGCCTTTTCGCCCGACACGCCCTGAGCGTTCACCAGAGCGCCTCCTCTTAGAGGCGTTATGTCCGGCGCAGCCCGCAATGCAAACAACGAATGGTTGGTCTTCTGAATCGTCACGTCCGTCTGGGCGATCCACTTGATCTCCCAATCCACACTGTAGAGGCCTGCGCCAGCCACCATCACCTTGATGCGCCGCTCATCGCGCATAACGGCAGGTTCACCTGGCTTGCGCCATTCACAGGCATCCCTGATTTCGACCGCGTTGTTCTCCGCCGGGCCAACAGTCGGTCCCGCAGACACTACTTGTCCGGCGGCGAACTCTTCCTGCCAGTAGTTGCCACCGTTAACTCGGTCACAGGCGAAAAACAACGACCTGTGATGCGGCCATGGCAATGCTGTCTCAGCCGTCAGTGAAAGACCCGTCACGGGTCCTGCCACGGGGTATATGTAAGGATACTTCTGAGATGCATGCGCACGGTACCCCAGCAACACCCGGTTGTTCCATCTCACCCAGATGACCGGCCCCAATTGGTACACAGTCAGGCCGCGCCCCTCTTCAGCAACGGCCGGCACTGCATCCGAAGACCCAAACCCGCGCGCCATCGACACACACGAAACAACCGGCAGTGTCCTTCGCAAAAACGACCGGCGCGTGCAAGGTTCATGCATGCACATAGCTCTCCCACTCCAGCCCCGGCACGTTGTGCAGGTCGTCAACCCCCTCCCGCAACAGCTTTATGTTCGTAAACCGGCAGAACCGCCGCAAATCCCGCGTGTGATCGCCGTAGAAAACGACCCTGTGCAATCCGCACGACCAGTTCTCGACGAACTTGTCGATGTTCTCCACGCGCATGGTGAGTTTGGTGCGACAAGCGCGTTCCACAAACGGACTGTCAACAGCCGTCCCGGTCGAAAACAGCATTAGATCCGTCCCAATCAACCTCGCCATGCAAACCGGATGGCCCACAGGCAGTCGCACCTGAAGCGATGCGCCCCGGTTGTCTTCGAGATGACTTCGAATCACGTAAGGCGACGGTGGCGTATCAGGACCGAGCATCTGCGTCGCCGCCACACAATGAGCATGAATGATTGAACTGGTGGCAATGTCAAAGACCGGATCGGTCACAAAACCTGTTTTCCCAACCAAATAGGTGAAAATGAGCTGGGTCATCGTGGACTTCAAGTCGGCCTCGCACACGCCCGCACGCCCCTCGTTGTTGAACCGCACAAAGCCAAGGCACGGATATCCCATGTTCCGATCCATCAATCCCATGCCAAGGCAGTTCATCGTGATGGCCACCGCCCCATGCTTGGCAAGAAGGTTCTTCATCGCAACATACATGCGCGATGACTTCAAAATCTCCTCCCGGCTCGGCTCAACAACTTTCTCCGCTTCTTTGACCCATCGCTCGGCATCCGCCCGCGCTTCTTCCATGTTGGCCGATGCATATGCCTGTTCCAGCTCCGGCAAGAGGATGGATATGATCTCGGTTCCGAATTTCTCTTTCACGGCCTTGACATAACCCGCGTCTGCAGGTCCCTGGCTGACGTGCAGAATGCGCGTGTCACGCAGCCGGCGAATTGCCCTGAACGGGCGCACCGCCACCGCCAAATCAGCGTAATCACTGCTCGGCAGCACTTCAATCGGTTTACCCTCTCGTTGCAGAGCAGCAACAATGTGCCATTCATGGCCGCTATACGGCAGCGTAAACATCATTATCGGCCGGTTCAATTCAAGCAGACCCTTAATGCGCTGGCCGGTCCCAAGCGTCAGATGTATTGCCAGAATCCCGTCAACATCCTTGAGTTTTTCCTTGGCTGCGCCGAGTTGCTGATCCGCAGAAACCAATCCCGCGTCAACAAACTCAACGTCCGCGAACTGGCTGCCAAGTCGTCCGAACTGCTCCTCGAACTTGCGGACCTCCGCTTCGAGATCGACTGCGAAGCTCGGCCAGCCCGGATGGGGGTTGCCGAGGTAAACCTTGCCCACTTTAACTTTCTGACCCGGGGCAACGGCAGCGTTTGCCACGCACGAAATCCGATGCAATCCGGCAGCCAACGCCCCCAAACCGATCAAACCGGCTGACGTGGCGCGAATAAAACAACGACGTGAGCAATGAGAATTCATTGGGGACACCTCCAGTTCTTCCGCAACCCTTCGCAGGTTGCATATGCAATGACCATTGTAATGCAGGTTTCGTCACCTAACATTCTTCCTGGCCAAAGGAAACCATGCTGCGCTTTTTGTGACAACCCAATTCATCCTGATTTCATTCCAATTCATCCTGATTTGATTCGGACAGCCGCGCGCCAAATCCGTCGCGAGCCCGCCTGCTCCAAGCCGCCCGAGACCGCGGCTATTCTCGCCCGCATTGAGATTGAATCCAAACATCCACATGGCCCGCATATTTCATGCCCTGACCCGATAACCTCACCGGAACGAAGCTTTCGGTGTCTTGGTCTGGTCAGACGGCAAGAT
>JARYMD010000184.1 GCA_029907285.1 Verrucomicrobiota bacterium
AATCGCTTGGCGCCTACCAACGCCCACTGCATCTGCGGCAGCGCCGCGTGCAGTGGGGGCTTGATCAGCGCGCTCTTCCCAGCGACGGAGTCGCAGGGCATATTTCGCAGCCCGGCGTGGTTGAGGGTCTGGGGGTGCAAGAGCCGAAGCGTTGCCCGCTGGGCGACTTTGGTTCCGGCTACGCCGGGCTGGGAAAGATGCAGGCCCCGTAAATCTGACCGGAATGAACGAATGGGTGAATTCGCGCGGGCGGCTTGTGAGATTTTCGGGTTATCGAGATGTGCGCTTGGATTCAACCGTTCTTGGGCGCGGGCGTGCTTGGAGCACGATTGGGCATCCTTCGAACCCAAACGCAGCACGCAATTGGTCTGCAAGGTATTTCTCGTACTGAGGCGAAAACAGTTCCTTGCGGTTGACAAACAGGAGGAAAGTTGGAGGCACCTGAGCGGTCTGTGTCGCGTAAAAGAACTTCAACCGCGCTCCGGACGAACTCACGGGCTGTCGGCGCTGGATTGCGTCGTGCAACGCGCGGTTCAGGAGCGCGGTTGGGATTTTCTGGCGCAACTGCGAAGCCACACGGCGGATGGAATCGAACAATCGGTCCAAGCCCTTTCCATCGAGAGCCGATGTGAATATCACCGGCGCGTAATCAAGAAAGAACAGCTTGCTTTGAACCCACCGCGCAAAGCCTGCCACCGTCGGCGGAGGAAGGTTTGAAGAGATGGCGTCCCGTGAATGTTTGCTTCGGCGTTTGCGTTCTGATTCTCTCGCTTCCCTGACCACGTCGCGGAACAAATCCCACTTGTTCACCACAATCACGCAAGCTTTTCGCGCTTCGACGATGAGATCGGCGATTTTCTTGTCCTGCTCGACGATCCCGGTCTCGGCGTCCAGCACAAAGATGACAAGGTCGGCGCGTTCAATCGAATGTTCGGCGCGCTTGACGCTGAAGAACTCGATCGAATCGGCCACTCGACGCGGTTTTCTCAGGCCGGCGGTGTCAATCAAAATGTAATGTTCCCTGAGTCCCTGGCGTTCGAGTGTGAAAGGGACATCCACTGCATCTCGTGTCGTTCCCGGAATCGAACTTGCCACCAGCCGTTTGTCCCTGATGATGGAGTTTATCAACGAGGATTTCCCCACGTTGGGCCGGCCAACCACTGCCAGCTTGAACGGCGCGGTTTCCTCCCCTGAAGGGAAAGGCGACGGCTCCGATTGCGGTTCTTCAGGCAGCAGTTCAACCACCGCATCCAACAGCTCAGACACGCCGCGGCCGTGAATGGCCGACACCGGATAAACACGCTCAAAACCGAGCTCTGCGAACTCGACCGCACCCGTGTCCGCCTGCGGGTTGTCCGCCTTGTTCACGGCAAGAAGCACGGGTTTGCCCGTGGCACGAAGCCGTGCTGCAACGTCACCGTCCAGCGGAACCAACCCCTCTTGCACGCTAACGACAAAGACAATAACGCTTGCTGTGTCGATCGCGAGTTGGACCTGGTCGAGCGTTGCCGCAACTATCACGTCAACGGCTTTCTCCCCGGGCCTGAGCCCGATCCCTCCCGTGTCGGCCAGTGTAAAACGGCGGCCACGCCACTCAACCTCGGTTGTTACGCGATCGCGTGTCACTCCGGGCTGGTCGTGCACAATGGCAATGCGCCGCCCTGCGATGCGGTTGAACAGGGCTGATTTGCCGACATTCGGACGTCCAACGATGGCAACCAGTACTGGCATGCATCAGAAGATGCCGGTTCCCGCACCTGCACGAAAGCACAAACTGTCCACCGGCTCCGTTCACATTCGTTGTCTGATTCGCTCAACAGCCCATCTGGCGTGTTCCGACACGACAGCGTTGCTGTCCATGATCAGCTTTTCCAACGCAGGGAGCGCGCGGGCGTCGCCCGTGTTGCCAAGCGCCACACAGGCATTGCGTTTCAGACCCGCCAGTTTCGCCCGCGCAATGGGCGTGTTCCCAAAACGCGCGCGGAATCCGCTCTCGTCCAACCGAAGCACTTCGATCAGGTCCAATCGCCCGTTCGTGGACCACCTGTGCCGGGACATGAGTCCGCCGGACTTTGCAAGCCTGTTCCACGGGCACACTTCAAGGCAAACATCGCAGCCGAAAATCTTGTCGCCCATCAGCGGCCTGAGTTCAGCGGGTATCGACCCTCGAAATTCAATGGTGAGATATGAAATACAGCGCCGCGCGTCGAGCCTGAACGGGGCGGCAATCGCGCCCGTGGGACAGGCGTCGATGCAGCGCCGGCAAGTTCCGCATCGGTTTGATTCCGGCCTGTCCGGTTCCATCTCGACTGTGGTGATGATTTCAGCGATGAAAAACCAGTTGCCGAACATTCGGTTGATCAAGTTTGTGTGTTTGCCAACAAACCCGAGACCGGCTCTCCGGGCCAAATCACGTTCCAATACAGGCCCGGAATCGACATGGCCAATCGATTCCGTTCCGGCGCCGCCCAATTTGCTGACAAAATCGACGAGAACCTCGAGGCGTTTGCCGATGACCGCATGGTAATCCTCAAACCTTGCGTAACGCGCAACAAGCCCGGTGAAGCCGCTTTCGCAAGATTCCGAAGCCGGCCTGCCCTGTTCTGGAACAGCCAATGCAGTGTTTGGCAACAGCTCATCTGCGTAACTGACGGCAAATGCGATCGCGGTTCTCGCCCCTGGAAGAACCGACCTCGGGTCAAGGCGGCGTTGGGCGCTTCGTGCGAGGTACGCCATTTCGCCCTGGTTTCCTTCGGCGAGCCACCTCAGGAAGTGGGGCGCGCTTTCCAGCACATCGGCCGTTGTAAAGGCGCACAGATCGAATCCAAGTTCTGCAGCGCAGCGACGTACTGCAGCTTTGATGTTAGTTGTTGTTGTGTCGGGCGCCATTGTCACTGGGAGGCGATTGGCGGTTGTTGACTCCGTCGCCATCATGACCGGCGCCGGCGCCATGCGTGCGGGTGCTCTGGAAGTGCCTCAAAACGATCTGCGCCACCTCGTAATTGTGTCGCCCCGCGGTGTTGATCAAAACATCCGCCTGTTGATAGACGGGAGTGCGTTTGGCGAGCAGCTCACGGATTCTCCCCAGCGGGTCCGGCACTTGAAGCAGCGGACGATTCTCAAGCCGCCGGGCGCGCTCTTGCAAAACCTCCGGAGGCGCCCACAAACAAACCACCAGAGCGTGCGTCTTGAGGCTTGCCAGATTGGACGGGTCGGCTCCGAAGCCGCCGCCTGTTGCTATCACCGTATTGCGCCTGTGGACGAGTTCCGCCGCCACCTGCCTTTCGTATTCGCGGAATTTCTCCTCGCCGTCTTCTGCGAAAATTGCTGCCACGCTCTTGCCTGCGCGCTGTTCCACCAGCTCATCTGTGTCAACAAATGAAAACCCAAGCCGCTCCGCCACTGTCCGACCGACTGTGGACTTGCCGCTGGCCATGAAACCAATAAGGGCAATGTTGTGAATTGTGCGACCCGCTGTCACACAACAATCTTCCCTCCTTTCCGGGCTTTTGCATTGCAGCGGTTCGTGCAGTTCCACTCCCACACAAGCCGCACCCCTTCCAGAGTCAGCGTCGGATCAACAATCTGAATCTCAGGCAACTGGGATGCAATCAGCCGTGCGTATCCGCCTGTGGCGACAACGCGTGCGCCGCCGCAGCCGGCTTCATTCAACACCGCCTGCAACAGCTCACGCACAAGACCACGGTAACCCCGCACAACCCCAATTCGCATCGCCTCAACCGTGCTGCGACCTATCGCACGGCAAGCGGCGCGAAGCCTGATTCGCGGGAGAAGCGCCGTGCGTCGATGAAGATAGTTCGTCATGGCAGCCAATCCCGGCGCAATGACCCCGCCGATGTAACAGGCACGGCTGTTCACTACATCAATTGTCAGAGCCGTGCCAAAATCGAGAGCGACGACCGGTGCACCGTAACGATGCCGCGCCGCAACGGCGTTTGCCAACCGATCCGCGCCAATGGTGGAAGGCCGCGGATAATCAACTTCCACCCCGGGCAGGTTTCGTGGACCGACTTCCACAACGTCACCACGCCACACAGATTTGACCGCCTGTCTCACGCGCGCCGCAGCGCGCGGCACAACACTGCACATGGCCGCCCCGCTCACGCCAACACCCCGCGCAAACCGCGCCAGCAAAAGACCGCCACGCCCCTCATACCACGATTCGGTCGGCACATCCAATCGCCGCAAGATTCTCTTCGCACTCGCAAGGGCGAGATGCGTGTGCGTGTTGCCAATGTCAAACAACAGAATCATCTTTCCACAAGCATATCCCCGCCGGTGATGCTCTCCAAATGTCCGTGCTCGGTCCGCAGCAGCAGGGCGCCTTCCGAGTTCAGGGCTTCAGCGCGGCCGCGCACGCGGTGATCGCCGATTGTCACCACGACCAGTTTGCCCACGGTGCTGCATCTTGTTTCCCATTCCTCCGCCACGGCTTCGAATTCGTGCCGCGTTATTCTTGAATAAACATCGTCCAGCTCACGCAATGTGCGCGCCGCAAGTTCGGCCCGATCGATTCCATGGCCTGCTTCAATGCTCAGCGAGGTGGCCGTCTGCTTGAGTTCTGGCGGGAAAAGATGCGGCTCGACGTTCACATCAATCCCTATTCCCAGCACAACATGCCTGACAATGTCCTGCTCGGCGGCCAGTTCGGTCAAAACCCCAGCCACCTTCCGTCCATGAACCAGAAGATCGTTCGGCCATTTGATCTTCGGAGAAAGCCCTGTCACGGTTTCAACCGCGCGCGCCAGTGCAACAGACGCTGCAACCGTTATCTGCGTTGTCTGCTGCGGTGTGAGTTTTGGGCGTAACAGGACCGAAAACCAAAGTCCCTTGCCTGCCGGAGAAAACCACCGCCTGCCAAGCCGGCCGCGTCCGCGGGTTTGTGACTCTGCAAAAGCCACGACACCCTCCGCAACGCCGTCGCGCGCAAGCTTCTCGATCACGTCGTTGGTTGAAGTTGTCTCCCTGAACACTTGAATGTCGCGCCCCACGACACGCGGTTTGCCCAGCCGTGAGATGACGTCGTCAGCGTTCAAATACTTCGGAGTGCCGGCGAGCCGGTACCCGCCATGCGGGCTGGCAGGAATGTCGAATCCATGGCGGCGCAAATCGGCAATGTGCGCCACGATCGTGGAACGGCCAACGCCGAGCTGGCTTGCGAGGTCGGCCGCAGAAATCGCGCTGCCGCCCAACTCGCGCAAAACCGACAGTATTTGTGCATCGAGGTTCACTGCGTGTCGAAATCCAAAGCAATATCCACCGCACGCGCAGAGTGCGTCAACGCACCCACAGAAATGAAATCAACGCCTGTCTCGGCAATTGCGCGAACGTTGTCAAGGGTCACGCCGCCGCTGGCCTCGGTCACAGCGCGTTTGTTGACCAATCGCACCGCGGCTCGCAACACCCGCGGCGGCATGTTGTCCAACAAAATCCAGTCCGCACCGGCTTCGACAGCTTGCCGCACCTGGTCCATTGTGTCGGCCTCCACCGCAACCCTCAGTTTCGGGTATTTCCTCCGTGCACGCCGCACAGCAACATGAATCGGGTTCGGCCGTGCCTCGCGCAAAGCGGCCAGATGGTTGTCCTTGATGAGGATCATGTCGTACAGGCCGAATCTGTGATTTCTGCCGCCGCCGCAGCGCACAGCGTATTTCTCCAGGAAACGCAGTCCGGGGGTGGTCTTTCGGGTGTCGAGAATCTGCGCCTTTGTGCCTGCCACTGCGCTGACATACTTCGACGTCAGAGTTGCGATGCCCGAAAGCCGCTGGAGATAGTTCAGCGCGACTCGTTCTGCCGTCAGAATTGTCCGCGCAAGGGCACGGACAGTGAGCAAAGTGGCGCCCGCTTCAACATGCTGAGAATCAAAAATGCTTCTCTCGCAGAAAACCGGCCCGGGCAACGCGCAGAACGCGGCTTCTGCAAGCGCAAGACCGGCAACGACCAGAGGTTCACGGGCGACGATCCGGGCCCGAGCGCGTGCGCGTGCAGGAATGGTGGCGAGGGTTGTGACATCACCGGCGCCGACGTCTTCAGCCAACGCTCGTTTCACCAGTTTTCTGATCTCAGGGTCGGTGACTTCAATCGGTTGCGTGACCAGACAATTCTCGTTTGTGGTTCCCATGCTGTTTCTGTCCCGTAGCAGGTGCGCCCGGCCATCGCGCACGCATCCAGAGACAATAATGACGCAATCCGCGGTTTTCACAAGAACAGTCGCAGTTATCTGGTCCTTGACAACTCCTTCGTTCTGTCCCAAACAATCCGGTTTTCAAATTCAACGATTAGGGCAATATATGGCTGACGCATCGGGTCTTGTAAGGGTGTCGGTGGCAATCTGGATCATAACCGCGGGGCTGGCAACGGCTGCGAATGCTGCAAGTTTCCCCGTGGCTACAAACCCTGCCATCACGGAAATCGGCGGCGGCGTCATCTTCAGCGGAACCAGCTGCTTGGCCGGGTTCGTCTCCGGCACAAACATTGCAGCACAGAAAATTTCTGCTTCAGGCGACCGCGAAGGAGTGCCGATCGTAATAGGGTCAAACCCGGGTTTTCCACCTGCCGCAGCTTTTGTGGCAGCAGCCACAAATGCGCTCGTTGCATGGTCAGATCGGGCGGTCGTTACCGGCGTGAGCGCTTTTGGGCGAATTTGCTCGGCACAGAACGGCGCGATTGGACCGGCGTTTCCGCTCCTGACTTCGGCCGCAGGCCACGGCTTTCAAGAGGTTAAAACAGCCGCTTCCGATGGGACGAATTTCTTCGTGGTGTGGAAGGACACATCCTCCGAGGCTTGGTACGGCCAGGGCGTTGGCGGAAATGGCACGTTGACCGGTACGAAGATCGCCCTCTTCTCACAAGCTGATGATGCCGCACTCAGGTTTGGAAAAACAAATTACCTTGTCGCGTGGCAGACAGAAGATGGCAACGGCAATACGCACACTTATTGCAGAACAATTTCGCCAACCGGCGCTCTGGGCAACACAACGCAAATCAGCGTCACCGGTTCGAGCGACCACAACCCGGTCGCCGTCGGATTCGACGGCACGAATTACCTCGTCGTCTGGAACTGCACTTCGGGCGAAAACGAGCTGGCGCTTTACGGCCGTTTTGTTTCTCAGGCCGGTTTCCCCGTTGGCAGTGAACTGGTGCTTTCAGTTGAGAGAGCCGTGTTTCCCACAGTGGCCTTCGACGGGCCCAACTACCTGATCGTTTGGAGTCATCAGCTCCCATTCCCAGAACACAGCCTTCGCGCCCGGTTCTTCGACACACAAGGCAATCCAATTGGGCCCGTCTTCTCACCATGCCAACCCACCAGTGGCAGCGCCCCGCTTTTTGCCCTTAACGGCCTCGCTTATGACGGCAAACGTTTCCTCCTCATAGCCACTCACGGCGATTTCATTCTTGATGGTGAAGGCAATATAACAGGTTTTGCAGGCGGAGATGTGTACGGAACTTTCCTGCCGAAAAGCACAACCCCGCCCGTCTTCACCAACATCACTGTCAGGAACGGCCTCCTGCAAGGCCAGTTCTCACTTGTCCCGGGCGTGACCTACACAATCGAGCTTTCAACAAACCTCCCTGATTGGACCCCTGCGGGGCTGCTGAGCAGCGACGCAACCAACATTCTGACCATCGTTGATGAACAACCCTGCGCCGAAAACCCACGATTGTTCTATCGGGCTGTAATGGGCAACAGAGTCCCGCCTCATTTCGACTTGTCGTTCATCCACTTTGCCAATGGCGGCCGGTTCGAAGCCGGTTACTCGCCCGTCGTTCAATTCCCTGTCGAGGTCGGCAGCTACTGTGTGATGCTGGGTGTTGCGAACGACTCTGTTTTCCCAGACCCGAAAAGCGTGTTTTTCACCGGGCCTGCCGGTTCTTCGCTGGTCAATGCCGCTGCTGTGCCGGCCAATTCAAGAGTCAGCACTCATTGGGCCCAGTATCAATCGCCGACGGTATCCACAACATCCGGCGCGCCGGGCGGAACCTGGACCGTCAATTACAAGGGCAAAGAAGTCACATTCGACAAGCCCGACCCACAAACACGGCCGCACACGGTGGTTCCATTCCCCACAGTAACAATCAACAACGGCCTGATTCAATCGGTGAGCTGGGTTTACAAAGACGCCACGAACGGCACAACATTGCCAAACGCACCGTCATGGGTCGAAACCGTCTTCGTCCAAGTGGACTCGTTCCTCGGAGGCCGAGTTTACAATTCTCCAGAACTTGACCCAAACATCACATCGCATGTCTTGACCGAATCAATTAACTGGTCAGAAGTCAGCAGCGTTTGCATGGCTTACGACGATTCCCTCGGAAACCATTACGTCATAGCCTTCAGCAAACAATAAACTTCGACCTGCCACGATCCATCCGTTAGCCCGCATATCTCCGAGCCCGGCGTAGCCGGAAACAAAGTCGCCTGACGGGCAACGCCCCCGGCTCTTGCACCCCCGGACCTTCAACCACGCCGGGCTGGGAAATATGCCCTGCGACTCCGTCGCCGGGAAGAGCGCGCTGATCAAGCCCCCACTGCACGCGG
>JARYMD010000185.1 GCA_029907285.1 Verrucomicrobiota bacterium
AATTGATCCGGTCGGGCTGAAGCGGAGCATCGCTAGTTGTTTCTCTTTCGGTCGCAAAGCAGTCCATCGACCGGTGCATAGTCGTCTATCAAGACCGGACACTCGCGGAAGTTCTGCGGCGGGTCTGATCTGAATGTTGTCACTCGCTGAATGAAGCCTGGCAGCCGCACCCGGCCGTTTCGGACCAGCTTGGATGCGCGAGCGCGGAGTTCCTCGGCGGTCATTTCTTCCTCGGTTCGGGTCGCAAGCAAGACCACGTTAAGGCTGTCACGAGCCGGGAACAGATATGTCCGCGGATAAACAGCTTTCATGGTCTGATATATGGCTCCCACGAGGTCAGCCTGCCATCCGCCGAGTGTGCCCATGCAATTGAACGCAACAACGCCATTGGTTGTGAGCCGTCCTTTGACCAACTCAAAGAACTCCTTGGTCGCAAGATGGTATGGCAATGCCGAGCCGTACCGGCTTTGCACGTAGGCGTCAACGATCACAACATCGTAATCATTCTGGCTTCTTCGGAGAAAAACTCGGCCGTCTTCGATGTGCACGCGCTGGCGTGGCGATTCTTCGAACTTGAAATACTCCCGCGCAACTCTGAAAACGACGGGGTCAATCTCGACCGTCTCCACTGCAACGTCCGGGTGGTAATGAGCGTAAGACCTTTGCACGCTGCCGCCGCCAAGCCCGATCATCAACACCGCCTTGATATTCGTGTTCCAGAGCCACGGCGCGTGAAAGTACTCGGTGTACTCAAAATGCCCCGACAGTGGATTCGCCAGCGACACCCGCGTTTCGCGTGAATCGTCGAAACTGAGTGTCCGAAACCCCATGTGATCAATCACCCTGATATGATGGTAAGCCGAGGTTGTTTCATAAACCACTTTGCCCGGAAGCGGCTGTGCACCCAGCGCGGCTGCAAACACGCAGAACATGCAACCGACGGCGATTGCTCCGGGGCTTGCATTGGCTTTGAATGCCGCGCCTGCGCATCCCAAGCGCCGATTCGAGCGCCTCAAGCTGGCGTCGCCTGAAGAATCGTCTCTCATTCTCTGGTAACAGGTTTGCTCCCGAACCAGCGATCAAGCACCGCGCTCAATGCGCCGGCCAGAGCTGTTAAGCCGCCCATGAGCCGGAAAATGTCACTCACTCTCATGACATCAATCAGAATGTAACCCGCTACAATCACTCCGGCAATACTGCCCAGAGTGCCTGCGGCAATGACGGCTCCGCTCGATCGCCCCACACGGTCCACATGCGAAGTCAACCACCGAATCAAAAACGGAGGCAGCATGGCCAGCACAATGCAGGGAAAAAGGAACACGCACATGCTCCCCAGCGCAGGATCGATCTTCTGCCACAGTGGCGGGATCGCGCGGTCGGTTGGATGCCGTCCGATGATCGCCTCGATGATCGGCGGCGACAAGTTCGGCACTGCAAAGGTGAAAACCCCCGCAACAACAAGAAGCAGCCCGAGAATGCCAAGCCGACCGTGCCTGTCAGCCATTGCGCCGCCGACATAGTAACCGCAGGCAAGAGCGAGCATAACCACCCCTATTTGGCTGACCCAGACGTAGAACGACCCCCCAAAATCCCTGGCAAGGTATCGGGCGCCAATAATCTCAAGCACGAGGGTGATAAACCCGCCCAATGCAGCCAGCATTGACGCTGCAAGGCTACGCATGAAACAACTCTATTTCCCAGTCGCTCCAGAGTCAAAGAGAACGCACCTTGACCATTACGGCCTCCGACGTCTCACTGCTCCGCGCCAGCACATTTCGCAGCACGGCGTAGCCGGAACCAAAGTTGCCTGGAGGGCAACGCCCCCCCGGCTCTTGCACCTGCCCGGACCTTCGGCCGCGCCGGGCTGGGAAATATCTGCTACGACTCCGTCGCCGGCAAAACCACTCTGATCAAGCCACGCACCGGACGTGTCACTGCCAGAGTATGTCCCAACCACATCTAACTCTTCCGCCTAAAGGCGGGACTCGAACAGCCGTGGGCGCGGCATCGCCCAATGTGCGGGACAACCCATCGCCGTTAGAGTTCCGCGTTTAGGCGGAAAACTGAAAGCTTTCCGGTCCTGACTGTGGTGCCCCAGCACTTTGCGCCTAAGCCAATGGGCGACCTGCAGCGCTCCAAGCCAACAACGTGTCTGTCCCCATATCGCATTCCCCGCCAAGATGCAGAAAACAGACTCAGAGTTAGGCTCGATGGGATCGGCACAATGGCAGGCCTTGGATATCCGTGTCATCTGTGTCATCCGTGGTCGATCGACTCGAATCTTGTGCTCGTTGAGCTTCCTGACCGCGGATGGCACGGATGACACGGATGCGCAAACAACGTGCCTGTCCCCGCATCGGTATCCGAGGGGTTCCTCCACAGACTTCGGTGACCGCGGATTGGAACAAGGGACAATTTGAGGGCCACGCCGCAATCATGGGGCAAAAAGCAAACAAAGAGCCTGTCACTCTATTTGGGTCCACACCCGGACAACAAGACAACGAGCCTGGTGCTTTATCTGACTCACACTAAAAGTCCTTGCTCTTGTGACCGCCTTACTAGCAGCCAGACAAGCAGATACCGGGAAATTGACCAAATTCGCAGGCTGAAAGTTTTCGCGAATATGAAGGAGCTTTCAATATAATGATATGCCTCTGCGCAGCCAACCAAGCGGATGTCTTCAAGACATCAAGCAATATGGAAGCCCGGAAATCTCACCGGGCTGAAGCTATGGGTGAGTCCGGAGGGTTGGCTGGCGAGATTTCCGGGCTGAACAGTGCCCCGCTAAAAATCGAGCAGATGGAGAGCGTCGGGGATGGTCCCTTCTTTTGTGACACGCTGGTGAGGAATTTGTTGCAGGACAAGGTATTCCTTCTTGGCTTGAACAGGAAACTCGAGTCGATAAGGACGGCAGTACGGACAACAAGCATCTGATGAAAAATGGCAGAAAGCGATTTGCAGAATGACGTTCCCGGCGCAGCACTCTTTCAGACGGGCAGTTCATGGCGCTATGGTTCTGCACCCCGAAACGCGCGGTCAAGGCTGAAGAAATCATGAAAACAGTGTTTGAGAACCTCCTTGGGCTCAGAGCAGCAGAGAAACAAACCCGCCTGCAAGAATGACCGCTGCAGCAAGAAGTGTGCGATTCCTCAACTCTGTTGCTGCAAGAACTGCGACCACGCCTGATTTGAGCAGCGTATTGGCCAGAACGGCGACTGTGATGCCGCAAACAGCAACTTGTGGTTCGATGGTAAACTTCGCCTGGCTTGCAAGGGAGAGCGTGATTGCGTCAACATCGGTCAGACCTGCCAAAGCCGCCACAATGTACAGCCCTTGGTGTGGGAGGTTCTCTTCAACCTGCTTAACAACCAGCAACACAACTGCAAAAAGCATCGCGAATTTGATCGCCGAGGTTAAGCTGAACGGGTTTTTGAGTGGCACTCCGCCGGTCACAGAACCGGTTTGCGTGGCGCCCAGCGATCTTCGATAGAACACCATGGAACAACCCAAACAAATCAGACCCATCACGACCATCGGCACAATCAACGCCCCAAGCATCGCAGGATTCACAATCGCGACTTCGACAATCACACGGGCGAACATGATGGTCCATGAAAGGAGCAAGCCTGTGGCGAGCGCGTCAGCCGTGTTGCCGCCGCCCTTTCCCTCGTGGCTGCGCCGGGCAAAGGCGAGCGACACGGCCGTGGACGACACCAATCCACCAAACAATCCGATCAAAGGAATGCCGCGGTGTGTCCCGAGCCACCGTGAAGCCAAATAGCCGATCAGAGAAAGACTCGCGATCAGGATCACCAACCACCACATTTTATAGGGGTTGAGAGCTCCCCACGGATCGACAGTTCTGTCCGGCAGCACGGGCAGCACAATGAAAGTTGCTATGAGCAGTTTTAACCCGGCGTACAGGTCGTCTTTGCCGAGCTTGCCGACCAGTCCGTGCAATGGTTCCTTGTAAGCGAGCACTGCGGAGGTTGCAATGCCAAGCGCCACAGCGGCGCTCTGGTATCCATAAAGCGTTGCCCCTCCGAGCAAATACACCACCAGCGCGGCGATCTCGGTCGTAAGACCGTGAGCCTGTTGATCTGACCTGGCGTGCACGAGATACCCCGCCAATACAGTTGCCGAGACGCACACGGCCCCTGCAGCAAAAAGCCAATGCGACTGGACGCGGTTTGACAGCCATGCAGCGAGCGCGCCTGCTTCGGCGAACAAGATGAATGTGCGAAGCCCGCCGATGCCTTTGGAGTTCTCGTCAGCGGCGCTTTTCTCGCGCTCGATACCCACGAGCGCACCGATGAACAGCGCCACTGCGAAATCCAAAAATGGGATGTCCGAGTTGAAGTCGCTGTGCGTCACACGGCCGGGTTTTCAAATAAGACAGAATGGCTTGTCCATTCTTGCTCGACTAACTCAAACTGATGTCGGCAAAAAGCGGTTTGCAGTCCCGCCTTTAGCCCGCATTTCCCACAGCCTCAATAGTCGTCGGAGCGGATGTCTTCACAAGACCATGAAATACTGAAGCCCCGGAAATCTCACCGGCATGAAGCTTGGGTCTTCGGGTGGTGAGCCGGTGAGATTCCGGGGTTTGCGAATCAATCTATGGCGAAATGACACGGAGGAACCGTGCTCCGCCAGTAGCTTCAGTTGTGTAAGGGCTGGTCGCTCCCGCAACGTCTTCCCACGGTCCCGTCACACTGGGAGCCGACTGGAGTTTCTGGCCTGCTGCCGACGGCGACCAGCCGACGGTCACGGTTGTACCCGCACGGCTGATTGTCATTGTTGGCTTGGCCGGAGCTTCCAGAATCAAGTACCCAACAAGGTCCACCCTGAGCCCCGTAGGATTCGGCGTGGGGAACGCATTGCCCACGACGAAGTCCAATGTGTTCGTTCCAGCCACCAAGCCGGTGGTGATCGTGAACGGCGTCAGAGCATTGAAACCGGGGCAAGTAATACCTGTACTGACTCCGTTAACGAGTATGTCATCCCCAGAATTGTCAACCGCCCACCCGCCGACCAGCTTCACCTTCGATATGTCATAGCCGGTCAGATCAAACGTGGTGCGATACACATACCTGCCTTCGTAATTGCCCTGTGTCGGGTCCACAGTTTGATACTGTGCTGCCGACGGGCCAATCCATCTTGACTTGGGACCATTGAGCAACCATGTGCCAGACACGATCGGCCAGACATTCGTAATCGCATAGGCCTCCGGCCCGGGGAAGACCGGATCCGCGCTCTCGACCAGAACGTAATGAGGATCAACCGCGCCGTCGGGCAGCAGCGAACGATCGTTGGCAACGCCAGTCCCGTAAATGCCCGGAATGGGCCGCATGTTCACGTTCAGTGTCGCAGCCGCACTCACAGCGTCCCCCCATTGGTTGCTAACCTTGACCGAATAGTTCCCAGAATCCGCCGTCGTCAGGTTCGACAGAACCAGAGTCGATTCTGTCTGCCCGGGCAAATCCACGCCGTTCTTCATCCACTGGTAGGACAGTGGCAATGTGCCGGTCGCAGCGACTGTGAACGTGAACGTGTCGCCCTCGGCAGCCTCTCCGCCGCGCGGGTTCGCTGCAATCGCAGGCGGTATCCCCGGCAGTGTGCGAGCGCTGGTTTGAGTAAACTCAACTCGCAAAGCTGTCGGACCGGCAGTGTCGTTGTTCACTGTAAAGTCAATGGTGTTCGGGCCCTGCACAAACGCCACATCAGCGCTCGTTATTGTGAACCCTGTCCACGCCGCAAAGCTCGTGCTCGCCGGAACGTTGACAGTTGTGCCATTGACAGAAACCACAGTTCCCCAATTGTCCGATGCCCAGCGCCCCACTATCATGACCGTGTTTGTGTCGCGGCCCGATAGATCGAACGTCGTGCGATACACATAAGAACCACCCGCAATGTCCGCATCACCTGCAGTCGCGCGCGGCCCGATCCATTTCGACGTGGGCGTGTTCAACAACCATACGCCGGTAGCAATCGGCCAGCCTTCGTTGCACACCAAAGCATTGGTTGATCCACTGTCAGGATTGGCCAGCAAGGTCCAAAACGGATCGACAGTCCCGGCAGAAAGCGGCACACCAGCCTCATCAACGCCCGTGTTGTGCAAGCTCACAATTGCTTCAAGCAACGACAACCGCGCAACAGTGCTTGTCGTTGACCCGGATTCATTTGACACCACAACAGTGTAATCCCCCTCGTTCAACAGCCGCACAGCCGGTATCGAAAACGCCCGGTCGGTTGCCCCTTCGATTTTCTCGCCATTGAAAAACCACTGATACTTCAGCGGCAGGCTTCCCACGGCGCCAACCGTGAAGCTCGCAGACTGCCCAAGGTACACTGTCAGAGATTTGGGTTGGCTTGTTATGACCGGTTTTGTCCCTGCAACCACAGGCACCACAGCGACATTGTCGATCAACGCGGTGCAGTCG
Organism: Verrucomicrobiota bacterium; assembly: GCA_029907285.1. Classification (GTDB taxonomy): domain Bacteria; phylum Verrucomicrobiota; class Verrucomicrobiia; order Limisphaerales; family J093; genus JAAYVR01. The sequence continues at coordinate 6,441 of JARYMD010000185.1, forward strand.
CCGCCTTGAGGGCTGCTCTTGATAAACGACAACGTCAACTCCGACGCTGTCGCCACGAAAACGTCGCTGGAGACTTCGTAGTACGGGTTGCCCCCCGTAACCGGCACAACATTGTGTGGGGCCACAACCGTTGTCTCACCCACTCGCACCTCAATGCCGGGAATCGTAACCGTCGTGCGTGCATTCTCGTAGTAATGCACATAATACTCGGCGCCCACGGTGAAACCTCTAACCAACTGGCTCATTGCGCCGTCAGCCTGCATGAACGCAACCTGCTTGCCATGCGGAATCGTGCCGTTGTCCCCAAACGGGCTTTGCCCATTGCTCACCGGATTGATCCCATGTCCGCCCAGCGATTCCCAGCCGGTGATCGGGAAGTTGCCGCTCACGTAACCCGGCCAAACGTCGAACAGGTCTGCCTCAAAGCTTGCGTTCTCCATCGGCAAACCAACAACAACCTGCGCAACCTGACTGGTCACTGAACCAGCAGAGTTTGAAACAATCACGTCGTAGGCACCAGCAACAGCGCTCGACGCCGAGCTGATTTCGTAAGTGTCGCTGGTTGCGCCCGCTATGTTCACGCCGTTCAACCTCCATTGATAAGTGGGCGATGGCACACCGCTGGCCACCACCGCCAGTTTCACCGGCACACCCGCTGACACAATCGCACCCCGCGGCTGCGCGGTAATCACCGGCGCAACATTGCGTGACGTGGCTTCACGATTGCAGAAGCCGTAAACGTGGAAGCTGACATTCGCCGGCACCAGCGGCGCAAATTTCATCGTAGCCGTCCCACTTTCATCCGCCGTGTAACGGTACGAGATCATGATGCCGCCGTCGTTCCAGTAGGCGTCTTGGTTCAGCGTCAGACAATCACCGTTGAAATCAAACGTGGCCCACCGCGCAGTCACCGCCGGATTTTCCCAGCCAACAGAGTAAATCGTCATCACGTACTCCATTCCCGGCGTCAAACCCATGACCTTGATGCTCTGGTACTGCCCGGCCGGAACATTGCCGCCGTACACGAAATCAGTCGCTATAACCGAGCTGCCGTCGCCAGCCCCTGTCAGACTGTTCATATCACCGTTGTAAACGTTTCCAAGGTACGTTGTGGTGAATTTGTCGGGGACGGACGGCGTGCCGCCGGCAACCCCTTTGAACGTGACACCATTGACCACTGCATCCGCACCGCTGCCGAAATTGTATGCGTGAGTGTAAAAGTACTGAGGATCAACGCCGGAGTCACCGTCACCGCTCCATTGAGCAATCACCCACTTGCCGCTGCTTGGCGCGATTCTGAAATCGTCAACCAGCAGAGTTTGATCGCCTGTCGCATCGTTCACAATGGACAGTTTTTGCGATGCGGCAGCGGCCTGAAATTCGAACGCGACTGTCCAATACTGGTTTGCCCCCGTCACCGCCGCAGTCGAGAGACCTTCAGCTCCAAAGTCCCAGAAAAACACCGACACATCGTCAAGGTAAACCTTTACATTCGGGGTTTGCCCACCGCGCGCGTTCGCGCGGAATGTCATTTTGTACCTTGTCCCCACGGTTAAGCCGCTAATTGTGGTACTAAGTGTGGAAGGAACCGCTGGGTCCTCAGAATTGGACTGAATGAAAGCAACGTTGTTTCCGTCCGGCACAACGCCGTTGTCGGCAAACGGGCTTCCACCAGCCGGATTCAACCCAACGTGCGCTTCAGGCACACCAGTCCACCCGGTAATTGGCCCATTCGCACTAATATACCCGGGCCACACAGTAAACGTGTCAGCTTCAAAGCTCGGGTTTGGAATTGTTTGAGCAAAAGCTGCGAAGCTTGACGCAGCAATAACGGATAGTAACCATCGCCTCGGTAATAGAACAGAGCCACTTTTCATAACCTTGTGTCAATTCTGGCCTTGGGTTGTCATTCGCGATTGCAGTGTCAGTTCATCGTATGACTCTGTCAATCAGAGAAAACGAGAACGCTCAGCACCTACCCCCCGATATTTCGCAGCGCGGCGTGCCCGACAGCCCTCATCAAGTGACGCAACTGCCGGGTCACTGCCCGTCAGCCAACTTTGGTT